>NZ_JBSFJX010000110.1:0-25666 GCF_053598275.1 Streptomyces sp. NPDC001156
AAGGCATGGCGAGGCATCGCCACCCGGTACGACAAGACCCCCGACAGCTACCTCGCCGGCCTCCACCTGCGCGCCTCGATGATCTGGATCAAAGACCTCACCCGGACCGCTCATTGATCACGACTCAATACACGCCCTAGTCCCGGACGAGTCTGATGCCCTGCTCCCGTACCGCGTGGAAGCGAGGCAGCGGGAGGTCGGTGGCGCTCAGCTCCGTCAGGATGGCCTCGACGTGCGCCCGGCCCGGGGTGTACGCGTCCCGGAGCGTCTCGGAGTTGGTCCAGCGGTGCTTGGTGCCGTCGCAGTGGGCCAGGGTGCCGCCGACGCCGTGACTGATGCGGCGGTCGCCCTGGGAGAGGGAGGACGAGACGAAGACGGGGCCGCTGCCGCGCAGACACCGGTAGGTGCCGGAGAGGGTGACCGTGCCGTCGGCAAAGAGGTGACCGGTTCGGTCGACGGTCACCTCGTCGTGCCGGCCTGACAGCGCCCCCGCGGCGGGAGCGGCGGACAGGAGCAGGACGGCGCCGACGACCACGATGACCTGGCGCACGGACATGGAGAACCTCCTGAAGTGGGGGGACTCCACAGGTACCGGCAGGCCGCACCGGGTGAGGTGACCTTCACCCGTCCGGTGGCGAGTCCGCACCGGCCGTCGTCGGACTGCCCTTGAGCGGCCGGCAGGGCATCACGCCGGCCGCCCGGCGGGACGGAGCATGTGCCCCCGCCCACCGCAGAGCACCCGGCGCAGGTTCCCGGCCGGGGCTACGCAAGCACGGCGAAGCCGTCCAGTTCCACGAGGGCCTGCTCGTCCCAGAGGCGGGTGATGCCCACGACGGCCATCGCGGGGTAGTCGCGGCCGGCCAGGTCCTGCCAGATACGGCCGAGTTCGGGGGCGTGGGCGCGGTAGTCGGCGACGTCGGTCGCGTAGACCGTGACGCGAGCGAGGTCGGCGGGGGTGCCACCGGCCGCCCGCAGGGCGGTGAGCAGGTTGGTGAGCGCCCGCTCGAACTGCTCGGCAAGAGAGTCGCCGACCACCTTCCCGTTCTCGTCGAGCGCGGTCTGCCCGGCCAGGAACACCAGCCGGGACCCGGTCGCGACGACGGCGTGCGAGAAGCCCGTGGCCGGGGAGAGGGTGGGCGGGTTGATGCGCTCGCTGGTCACGGGGCCTCCACGGTGGCGTACAGCTCCTTGGCGATGATGCCGCGCTGGACCTCGCTCGCGCCCTCGTAGATCCTGGGCGCCCGCACCTCCCGGTAGAGGTGTTCGAGGAGGTGGCCGCGGCGCAGGGCGCGGGCCCCGTGCAGCTGGACGGCCGCGTCGACGACGTACTGCGCGGTCTCGGTGGCGAGCAGCTTCGCCATGGCGGCACGCCGCGGGACGTCCGGGGCGCCTTCGTCGTACGCCGTCGCCGCCGCGTAGACCATCAGGCGGGCCGCCTCGGTGCGCAGGGCCATCTCGGCGACCTGGTGGGAGACGGACTGAAGGTCTTTCAGCTTGCCGCCGAAGGCGTCCCGCCGGGCCGTGTGGGCGAGCGTCGCGTCGAGGGCCGCCTGCGCCATGCCGACGGCGAAGGCACCGACGCTGGGGCGGAACAGGTTGAGGGTGCCCATGGCGACCCGGAAGCCCCGGTCGGGTTCGCCGATGACGTCGTCGGCGGTGACGGGTACGGCGTCGAAGGCGAGGCTGCCGATGGGGTGCGGGGAGAGCATCTCGAGCGGGCTGCCGGTCAGGCCGGGGCGGTCGGCGGGCACGAGGAAGGCGGTCACGCCACGGGAGCCGGCACCCGCGGTGGTGCGCGCGAAGACCGTGTAGAAGTCCGCCTCGGGGGCGTTGGAGATCCAGCACTTCTCACCGGTGAGCCGCCAGCCGGACGCGGGATCGGGTTCGGCCGTGAGCGACAGCGCCGCCGCGTCCGAGCCCGCGTCCGGCTCGGTCAGCGCGAAGGCGGCCACCGTGGTGCCGGCCCGGATGCCGGGGAGCCAGCGGGTGCGCTGAGCCGGTGTGCCGTACGCGTGCACCGGATGGGCGCCGAGGCCCTGCAGGGCGAGCGCCGTCTCCGCCTCCGTGCAGGCGTACGCGAGGGACTCGCGCATCAGGCACAGATCGAGCGCGCCCGAGGTGAACAGCCGGTCCAGCAGCCCCAGTCGGCCGAGCTCGGTGAGGAGTTCGCGGTTGACGTGGCCGGGCTCGCCCTTCTCGGCCGGCGGGCGCAGCCGCTGCTCGGCCCAGGCGCGCAGCTCCGAGCAGAAGGCGGTTTGTTCGGGATCGAGCGAGAATGCGGTCATTGCCGGTCCCCTCTCCCTGACCGCGTACCCGGCCCGGCCGGGCTGACCATCCGACCGTATCGCGGACCGTTGACTGTCGTCACCAACACGATACGCTCGATGCGCGAGCCCACCACGACGAGGGGCGAACGGCCATGGAACCGAGGAACGCCACCAGCTCCACGGACACCGCGAGCACCGCTGCCGCGACACGCCCCGCCCGCACGGCCCACCGGGACACCTTCGCCCGCGACCATCTCCCGCCGCCCGGACAGTGGCCCGAGCTCCGCTTCGACCTGCCCGAGCTCAGCTACCCCGAACGGCTGAACGCCGCGGCCGAACTGCTCGCCGGGACCGCCGCGGAACGCCCCGCCTTCCGCACCGCGGACGGCGAGGTGTGGACCTACGGACAGCTCCGCGCCCGCGTCGACCGGATCGCGCACACCCTCACCTCCCGGCTGGGCGTCGTCCCCGGAAACCGCGTCCTGCTGCGCGGCCCCACCACCCCCTGGCTTGCGGCCTGCTGGCTCGCGGTGCTCAAGGCGGGCGCGGTCGCCGTCACGGTGCTCGCCCAGCAGCGCCCGCACGAACTGCATACGATCTGCGGGCTCGCCCGGGTCGGCCACGCCCTGTGCGACGTGCGCGTGGTCGACGACCTGGTGAAGGCCGACGTCCCCGGGCTGCACATCACCACCTACGGCGGCGACTCCCCCGACGACCTGCTGCGGCTGCCGGCGTCCGAGGAGCCGTTCCCGCCCGTGGACACGGCGGCCGACGACGTGGCGCTGATCGCCTTCACCTCGGGCACCACGGGCCGTCCCAAGGGCTGTATGCACTTCCACCGCGACGTGCTGGCCATCGCGGACACCTTCTCCCGGCACATACTCCAGCCGCGCCCCGACGACGTCTTCGCGGGCAGTCCCCCGCTCGGCTTCACCTTCGGTCTCGGCGGGCTCGTCGTCTTCCCGCTGCGGGCCGGTGCCAGCGCCCTGCTGCTCGAACAGGCGGGGCCCGGGCAGTTGCTGCCCGCGATCTCCGAGCACCGCGTCTCCGTGCTGTTCACCGCCCCGACCGCCTACCGTGCCATGCTCGGCGAGCTGGACGGGCACGACATCACATCGCTGCGACGCTGTGTGTCGGCGGGCGAGAACCTGCCCGCGGCGACCTGGCAGGCGTGGTACGAGCGCACCGGACTGCGCGTCATCAACGGCATCGGCGCCACCGAACTGCTGCACATCTTCATCTCCGCCGCGGACGACCGGATCCGCCCGGGAACCACCGGAGTGCCGGTACCGGGCTGGCACGCGCGCGTGCAGGACGCGAACGGCCGGTCTGTGCCCGACGGCGAACCGGGCCTGCTCGCGGTGCGCGGCCCGGTCGGCTGTCGCTACCTCGCCGATCCGCGGCAGCAGGAGTACGTCAGGGACGGCTGGAACATCACGGGCGACACCTATGTCCGCGACCCCGACGGCTACTTCCGCTATGTCGCGCGCGCCGACGACATGATCATCTCGGCCGGCTACAACATCGCCGGACCCGAGGTGGAGGAAGCCCTGCTGCGCCATCCCGACGTGGTCGAGACGGCGGTCGTCGGGCGGCCCGACGAGGCCCGCGGGCAGATCGTGGTGGCATACGCGGTCCTCCGGGCCGGCGCCGCCCCCGACCCGGACGCACTGCGCGCGTTCCTGACGTCCGAGCTCGCGCCGTACAAATGCCCGCGCGAGTTCGTCTTCCTGGACGCGCTGCCACGCACGGCGACGGGCAAACTCCAGCGTTTCCGGTTGCGTACCCATCTCACCCCTGCGGCGGGGACGGCTGCCGAGGGCCGCCCGGACGCCAACTCCGCTGCCGCAGAAGGTGATCATGGGTGACGCGGACGTCCTAGAGTGATCAACGTGTCCGATCAGCACGCTCCCCGGTCCCTCATCGTCACGTTCTACGGCGCCTACGGCCGCTTCGCCCCCGGCCCGGTGCCGGTGGCCGAGCTGATCAGGCTGCTCGCCGCGGTGGACGTGGACGCGCCCTCGGTCCGCTCGTCGGTGTCACGGCTGAAACGACGCGGACTGCTCGTGCCGGCCCGCACGGCCACGGGGGCAGCCGGGTACGCGCTGTCGCCGGACGCACGGCAACTGCTCGACGACGGCGACCGGCGCGTGTACGCGACGACGCCGCCCAAGGACGAGGGCTGGGTGCTCGCCGTGTTCTCCGTGCCGGAGTCGGAACGGCAGAAGCGGCACCTGCTGCGCTCCCGGCTCGCCGGGCTCGGCTTCGGCACCGCGGCGCCCGGCGTGTGGATCGCTCCGGCGCGCCTGTACGAGGAGTCCCGGCACACCCTGGAGCGGCTGCGGCTCGACCCGTACGTGGACTTCTTCCGCGGCGACCATCTCGGTTTCACACCGACCGTCCGGGCGGTGGCACGCTGGTGGGACCTCACCGCGATCGCCGGGCAGCACGAGGCATTCCTCGAACGCCACGCGCCCGTGCTGCACGGCTGGGAGGCCCGCCCGACGACGCCGCCCGAGGACGCGTACCGCGACTATCTGCTCGCTCTGGACACCTGGCGCCATCTGCCGTACGTCGACCCCGGGCTGCCCGCCGAGCTGCTCCCCGTGGACTGGCCGGGCGCCCGCTCGGCCGCTGTCTTCCGGGCCCTGCACGAGCGGCTGCGGGACGCGGGAGCGGCCTTCGCGGGGGTGTGACCCCACCGCCCCGGCCGCGCTCCCCGGCGCCCGAGGCTCGGCTCAACCGCCCAGGGTGAGCCGGGGCTTGGGGGCATCCGTGCGCCCCGTCTGCGGCCGCCTGCTGCCGGCCCTGTAGGGCGCCGGCCACGCCACACCCGGCCCACTGTAATCCTGCTCGGCCGCCGCGTGCAGCGTCCAGTGCGGGTCGTACAGATGCGGCCGGGCGAGCGCGCAGAGATCCGTACGTCCGGCCAGAATCAGCGAGTTGACATCGTCCCAGGACGAGATGGCACCCACGGCGATCACCGGGATGCCGATCTCCTGGCGGATCCGGTCGGCGTACGGGGTCTGGTACGAACGCCCGAATGCCGGTCGCTCCTCGGCCACCACCTGCCCGGTCGACACATCGATCGCGTCGGCGCCGTGAGCGGCGAAGGCGCGGGCGATCTCCACGGCCTCCTCGGCCGTCGTGCCGCCCTGGGCCCAGTCCGTCGCGGAGATCCGCACGGTCATGGGCCGCTCCTCGGGCCACACCGCCCGTACGGCGTCGAAGACCTCCAGGGGGAAGCGCAGCCGTTTCGCCAGGGTGCCGCCGTAGCCGTCGGTACGGCGGTTGGTGAGCGGCGAAAGGAATCCGGAGAGCAGATAGCCGTGGGCACAGTGCAGTTCGAGCAGATCGAAGTTGCTGCGCGCGGCCCGCCAAGCGGCCGCCGCGAACTGCTCGCGGATGTCGGTCAGTTGTGCGCGGGACAGCTCGCGGGGTGTCTGGCTCCCGGGCTTGTACGGGATCGGGGAGGCGGCCACGAGCGGCCAGTTGCCCCCTTCCAGGGGCTCGTCCATGCCCTCCCACATCAGCTTGGTGGAGCCTTTGCGGCCGCTGTGCCCGAGTTGCACGCCGATCGCGGTGCCCGGCGCACTGGTGTGCACGAAGTCGGTGATCCGCCGCCACGCCTCCCCCTGCCGACCGGTGTACAGACCCGCGCAGCCCGGTGTGATCCGGCCCTCGGCGCTCACGCACACCATCTCGGTCATGACCAGGCCGGCCCCGCCGAGTGCCCGTGCGCCCAGGTGGACGAGGTGGAAGTCGCCCGGAACCCCGTCCACCGCCGAGTACATGTCCATCGGCGAGACCACGACCCGGTTGCGCAGGCTCAGACCGCGCAGCCGGAAGGGGGTGAACATCGGCGGTGTGCCGGGCGGGCAGCCGAAGTCCCGCTCCACCGACTCGGTGAAGTGCGGGTCGCGCAGCCGCAGGTTGTCGTGGGTGACCCGGCGGCTGCGGGTGAGCAGGTTGAAGGCGAACTGCCGGGCTGGCTGGCCGACGTAGAGCCCGAGGTTCTCGAACCACTCCAGGCTGGCCCGGGCCGCGCGCTGCGTGGAGGCGACGACCGGGCGTCGCTCCTCCTCGTACGCGGCCAGGGCATCCGGCAGGGAGGAGTGCTCCTCCAGACAGGCGGCCAGGGCCAGCGCGTCCTCCACGGCCAGCTTCGTGCCGGAGCCGATGGAGAAGTGCGCGGTGTGCGCGGCGTCGCCGAGGAGGACCAGATTGCCGTGCGACCAGCGCTCGTTGACGACCGTGCGGAACGTGGTCCAGGCGGAGTTGTTGGACCGCAGGGGCATGCCGTGGAGCGCCTCCGCGAAGATCTTGGCGCAGCGCTCGATGGTCTCGGCGGTGTCCAGCTCCGCGAAGCCGGCCGCCCGCCACACCTCTTCGCGCATCTCCACGATCACGGTGGAGGCGCCTTGGTCCTGCGGCCCGGAGGGCCCCGCCTGGTCCGGCGACGGGCGGAAGTAGGGGTAGCCGTGCAGCTGCATCACGCCGTGCTCGGTCTCGGCGATCTCGAAGCGGAACGCGTCGAAGGCGAAGTCGGCGGCAAGCCAGATGTACCGGCAGAGGTGCTCCTCGACGGAGGGCCGGAACACCTCGGCGTAGGCCTGGCGCGTGGCGCTGTGCACGCCGTCGGCGCCGATCACCAGGTCGTACGACTCCGCGAGCCGCGCGGGATGCGGAGCCTCGGAGCCGAAGCGCAGGTCGACCCCGAGGGAGCGGCAGCGCTCGTGCAGGATCTGCAGCAGTCTCCGCCTGCCGAGGGCAGCGAACCCGTGGCCGCCGGAGGTGTGGCGGACGCCCCGGTGCACGATGTCGATGTCGTCCCAGCGCACGAACTCGTCCTGCAACGCCGCGTAGACGACGGGGTCGGCGTGCTCGATGCCGCCGAGGGTCTCGTCGGACAGGACGACACCGAAGCCGAAGGTGTCGTCGGGGGCGTTGCGCTCCCAGACGGTGACCTCGCGAGCCGGGTGCAGACACTTGAGGAGGGCGGCGGCGTACAAGCCGCCGGGGCCCCCGCCGATGACGGCGACCCGCAGCGCCTGCCGCGCCGCCGTCGGGTGGACCGCCGCCATGGCTACCTCCCCTGCCACTTCGGCGCCCGCTTCTCGGTGAAGGCGGCGTGGAACTCGGCGTAGTCCTCACCGTTCATCAGCAGGGCCTGCGTCGCCGCGTCCAGCTCGACGGAGGCGGCGAGCGGCATGTCCAGCTCGGCTGTGAGGAGTGCCTTGGTCTGGGCGTACGCGAGCGCCGGGCCGTCGGCGAGCCGCCGGGCAAGGGCCTGGGCCGCCTCGTCGGCGTGGCCCTCCTCGGTCAGCTCGCTGATCAGCCCGATCCGCTCGGCCTCGGGTGCCCGCACCGGCTCGCCGAGCATCAGCAGCCGGGTCGCATGGCCGAGTCCGACGACTCTCGGGAGCAGATAGGCGGCCCCCATGTCGCCGCCGGAGAGCCCGACCCGGGTGAAGAGGAAGGCGAAGCGGGCCGAGGGATCCGCCACCCGGAAGTCGGCGGCCAGCGCGAGCACCGCGCCCGCGCCCGCGGCCACTCCGTGCACGGCCGCGATCACCGGGAACGGGCACTCCCGCAGGGCCCGTACGACCTGCCCGGTCATCCGGTTGAAATCGAGCAACTCGGAGGTGTCCATGGACAGCGTGGCGCCGATGATCTCGTCGACGTCGCCGCCGGAGCAGAAGCCC
Source organism: Streptomyces sp. NPDC001156 (assembly GCF_053598275.1). Classification (NCBI taxonomy): domain Bacteria; kingdom Bacillati; phylum Actinomycetota; class Actinomycetes; order Kitasatosporales; family Streptomycetaceae; genus Streptomyces; species Streptomyces sp. NPDC001156. The sequence goes on from NZ_JBSFJX010000110.1 coordinate 7,973, forward strand.
CGGCCCTCGCCGGCCAGTACGAGGGCCCGGACGGACTTCTCCCGGGACAGCTCGGCGAGCAGGTCGCGCAGGTCGGCGTAGGCGCCGAAGGTGAGCGCGTTGAGTTTCTCGGGGCGCGCCAGGGTGACGGTGGCGACCCCCTTGGTGAGGGCGCATCTGAGGTGACGCCAGTCGGAGGTACGGGCGGCGGAGCCGGTGAAGGGACTCATGTGGTGCGGCCTCCTCGGACGGGGGCGGCTGTCCGCACTGCTTCTCTGTGATGAAGTTATCACTCGTTCGTGACTGTCGTCACGAGTGCGCAATAAGGCAGTGTGCGGGAGAGGGAAATCCTGACCGACGTCGGTCCCGGCGTCGCGTCACAGCTCGTCGACAGGCCGGTAACGACCTGCGCCGCAGCGCAAGGCCGGGCGTCGTCCCGGGTAGGCAGCCCCCTACCGGAGCCGACGAGGGCTCCGGGCGAAGCCCGGCGACCGCTCCTTGCGGGGCGCGCCGTACCATGCCTTGTAGTTGAAAGCAGGACGACCTGCGCCATGAACGGATCCGCCTTGTACGAACCTCCCGCCCCCGCCTCCTGGCGCGTCGCGCTGCCGCACACCGCCGCGGCCGTGCCCGTCGCCCGTGCCCTGGTCCGCACGGCGCTGGCGGAGCTGGAGCATGCGGCGGACAGCGACACCGCGGAGCTGCTCACGGCGGAACTGGTCGCGAACGCGGTGGAGCACGCCACGGGTGAGGGGCCGATCGAGCTGGTGGTCGAGCTGCTGCCGACGGGGTGCAAGGTCGAGGTCCACGACCCCGACCCGGAGCCGCCCGGCAGTCTGACCCGCCCGGCGGCGGAGGTCCCCGACCCCTGGCAGGAGCACGGGCGCGGCCTGCTGCTGATCCGCAGCCTCAGCTCGGCCTGCGGTCACCGCCCGACCGCGTCCGGCAAGGCGGTGTGGTTCAGACTGCCTGTGGTTCCACGGCAGTGGCGTCCGGCGTGACGGCGCCCGCGACCAGCCGGGAGCGCCAGCGCCCGTAGAGCGCGTACACCACGCACCCGGCCGCCAGGAACACCGCGAACTGCACCCAGGTCGTCCAGCCCGTCTCGTACATCAGGTACAGGCAGAAGCCGATCCCGAGCAGCGGCACCAGCGGGTACAGCGGCACCCGGAAGCTGCGGGCCAGGCCGGGTTCCCGGCGGCGCAGGGCGATCACCGCCACATTGACCACGGCCATCGTGGCGAGCGTGCCGATGGTGCACAGGCCGACTACCGCGTCCAGCGAGGCGAAGGCCGCCGGGACCGCGAAGACGAACGCCACGATCAGCGTGCCGGTGACCGGCGTCGACGTCTTCGGGGAGACGCGCTCGAAGACACGGGGGACCAGCCCGTCGCGGGACATGGACATCAGGATGCGGGTCTGCCCGTACATCACCGTGAGCACGACCGAGGCGATGGCGACGACCGCGCCGAAGGCGATGACTCCGCCGCCGACGGTGGAACCGGTGACCTGGTTGACCACGTACGACAGCGCCGCGGGCCGGCCGGCCACCGCCGGACCGCCGATCGCACCGATCGCGGCGACGGCGACCGCGCAGTACAGCAGCGTCACAAGGCCGAGGCAGACGAGGATCGCCACGGGGATGTCGCGCCGCGGGTTCTTGGCCTCCTCGCCCGCGGTGGTGATCGCGTCGAAGCCGATGTACGAGAAGAAGGCGGCCGTGGTGCCGGCCCCGATGCCGCCGAGCCCGGCCGGGGAGAACGGGGTCAGATGGCCGTGCTTGAACGCAGTGAACCCGATGGCGCAGAAGGCGACGAGGATGGCGAGCTTGAGGACCGCCATGGCGGCGGTGGCCCGGGCGCTCTCCCGGACGCCGCGCACGAGCAGCACCGAGGCCAGGGCGATGACGATCACCGCGGGAAGGTTGACCACCCCGCCGTCGCCGGGCCCGGCGGAGAGCACGGCGGGCAGCTGCCACCCGGTGAGGCTGTGCAGCAGTTCGTTGACGTACTGGCTCCAGCCGACCGCGACGGCCGACACGGACACGCCGTACTCCAGCAGCAGGCACCAGCCGACGAGGAAGGCCGTGCCCTCGCCGAGGCCCGCGTAGGCGAAGGAGTACGAGGACCCGGAGACCGGGATCGCGCCGCCCAGCTCGGCGAACGCGAACGCGGTGAAGACGCAGGTGAGCGCGGCGAGCACAAAGGAGACGACAACGGCGGGCCCGGCCTGGGCGACCGAGTCGGACAGACCGACGAAGATACCGGTACCGACGATCGCGCCGACGCCGAAGCAGACGAGCTGGAACAGGCCCATGTGGCGCTTGAGGCCGTGGCCCGCGAGATCGGCGCCGGCCTCGGCGACGAGCAGCTCGGGGGACTTGATACGGAAGGGGTTGGCGGGACTGCCGGGCATACGGATGGTGCTCTTTTCGGTGGTGCGTCGCGACGGGTTCGCCGCGTGGCGGATCGCGGAAGGGGTGGCTCCGGATCCGCCGAGGATCGTACGGGGGGTCTCCGGCGCCCGCTGAGGCGGCGGCACACCGGTCCGGTCAAGCGAGGGTGGCGACGAGGACCGCCTTGATCGTGTGCATGCGGTTCTCCGCCTGGTCGAAGACGACGGAGTGCTCGGACTCGAAGACCTCGTCGGTGACCTCGAGCTCGGTCAGCCCGTGCCGTGCGTGGATCTCGCGGCCGACGGCGGTACCGAGGTCGTGGAAGGCCGGCAGGCAGTGCAGGAACTTCACGGCGTCGTTGCCCGTCGCGCGCAGCACGTCCATGGTGACGGCGTACGGGGCGAGCAGCGCTATGCGCTCGTCCCAGACCTCCTTGGGCTCGCCCATCGACACCCATACGTCGGTGGCGACGAAGTCCGCTCCACGCACGCCCTCCTTCACGTCGTCGGTGAGCGTGATGCGCGCCCCGGAGGAGATGGCGAGCTGCTGGGCCACCTCGACGATCGCGGCATCCGGCCACAGCAGCCGGGGCGCGACGATCCGGACGTCCATGCCGAGCAGCGCACCGGTGACGAGGTAGGAGTTGCCCATGTTGTAACGGGCGTCGCCGAGATAGGCGGCGGCGATCCCGGCCAGCGGCTTGTCGCTGTGCTCGGTCATGGTGAGGACGTCGGCGAGCATCTGGGTCGGGTGCCACTCGTCCGTGAGTCCGTTGTAGACGGGAACCCCGGCGTAGGCGGCCAGCTCCTCGACGACACCCTGCGCATGGCCCCGGTACTGGATGGCGTCGAACATGCGGCCGAGCACCCGGGCGGTGTCCTTGACCGACTCCTTGTGCCCCATTTGTGAGCCGGTCGGGTCCAGATAGGTCGTGTGCGCGCCCTGGTCAGCGGCGGCGACCTCGAAGGCGCACCGCGTACGGGTCGAGGTCTTCTCGAAGATCAGCGCGATGTTCCTGCCCCGCAGGCGAGGGGTCTCGGCCCCGGCCTTCTTGGCCGCCTTGAGCTCGGCCGCCAGCTCGACCAGGTGACGGAACTCCTCCGCGGTGAAGTCCAACTCCTTGAGGAAGTGACGTCCCGTGAGGGCGGTCGGGGCTGTCGCCATCAGGGCGCTCCAGGGTACGAAAGGGCAGGACGAACAAGAGGACGAATGGAAGTCTATACGATCGGCAACATTTCTATGCGCGACATGAGCCGGGCGCATCCGGCAGGACACGAATAGCGCCCGCCGACACCCGCGTTCACCTCGGGACGGCGTCCCGCTCCACCGGACAGCTCATGCACCTGGGGCCGCCTCTCCCCCTCCCCAGCTCACTTCCCGGGATCTCGATCACCTCGATTCCCTGTTTGCGCAGATGCGTATTGGTCGTGACATTCCTCTCGTACGCCACCACCACTCCCGGCTCGACCGCCAGCACATTGCACCCGTCGTCCCACTGCTCGCGCTCGGCCGCGTGCACATCCTGCGTGGCGGTGAGCACCCGGATCTCGCTCAGCCCCAGTGCGGCGGCTATCGCCCGGTGCATGTGCTCCGGCGGGTGGTCGGTGACCTTCAGCTCCTTGTCGCCGGCGCCGGCCTCGATGGTGTAGGAGCGGAGCATGCCGAGCCCCGCGTACTGGGTGAAGGTGTCGCCGTCGACCATGGTCATCACCGTGTCGAGGTGCATGAGCGCCCTCCGCTTGGGCATGTCGAGGGCGACGATGGTGCGGGCCGAGCCGGCGGCGAAGAGCTTGTGCGCGAGCATCTCCACGGCCTGGGGCGTGGTCCGCTCGCTCATGCCGATGAGCACGGCGCCGCTGCCGATGACCAGGACGTCCCCGCCCTCGATGGTGGACGGATAGTCGGCCTGCCCCTGGGACCACACATGGAAGTCCTCGTGACTGAAGAGCGGATGATGCCGGTAGATCGCCTCGAAGTGGACGGTCTCGCGCCGCCGTGCGGGCCAGCGCATGGCATTGATGGAGACACCGTCGTATATCCAGGCGGAGGTGTCGCGGGTGAAGAGGTGGTTGGGCAGGGGTCTGAGGAGGAAGTCGTCGAGCTCCATCACATGGAACCGCACGGACGTCGGCTCGACGTGGGCCTCCAGGAACTCGCGCTTGGTCATACCGCCGACGAGGGCATCGGCGAGCTCCACGGCGGGCAGCGTCTCGAAGGCGGCGCGCAGATGGTCGGTGGCGAGCGGCCCGTACTCCTTCTCGTCGAAGACCCGGTCCAGGACGAGGGAGCGAGCGGCCGGGATCTCCAGGACTTCGGTGAGCAGATCACCGAAGAGATGGACGACGACTCCACGATCGCGCAGCACATCGGCGAACCCGTCGTGCTCCGCGCGCGCCCGGCGCACCCACAGCACGTCGTCGAAGAGCAGCGCGTCCTTGTTACTGGGGGTGAGCCTCTTCAGCTCGAGGTCCGGCCGGTGCAAAATGACGCGGCGCAGCCGCCCGGCCTCGGAGTCGACATGGAATCCCATGCCTCCATCCTGACCACTCAGGTCCCGGTTCACCCTTCGTTCGGCGCGAACCCGACCGTTTGATTTCGTCCTCTTGACGATAAGTGGCTCACCTCATTATCGTCTCCATGACGAAAAAGAAGAGGGCCTCACGGGCTCTCGTCAGGAGGGGGCAGCGGACACATGGCCGACATCACACGGCGCTTCGGCTGGCGTCATCTGCGCGGGGCGCCGACCGCGCACATCCGGCACCACCGGGCGGGCCGCCTGGTCCACGACGGGCCGGGGCTCAGCTTCTGGTACCGCTCGCTGACCGCCGCGCTCTCCGAAGTCCCGGTGGACGACCGGGAACTGGCGATGACGTTCCACGCCCGCACCTCCGACTTCCAGGACGTGGCGGTGCAGGCCACGGTCACGTACCGGATCAGCGACCCCGGTGTCGCGGCCGCGCGGCTGGACTTCTCCATCGACCCCGACACGGGCGTGTGGCGGGGCGCGCCGCTGGAGCAGCTCTCCACACTGCTGACGGAGACCGCCCAGCAGCACGCCCTGGACGTGCTGGCCCGGACGCCGCTGTCGGCGGCCCTGGTCGACGGCGTCGCGGCGGTACGCGAGCGGGTCGCGGCCGGGCTCGCGGCGGAGCCCCGGCTGCCCGCGACCGGTATCGAAGTGGTCGCCGTCCGGGTGGTGGCGCTGCGTCCCGAGCCCGAGGTGGAACGCGCTCTGCGCACCCCGGCCCGCGAGCAGATCCAGCAGGAGGCGGACCGGGCGACATACGAACGCCGGGCTGTCGCCGTGGAACGCGAGCGCGCCATCGCCGAGAACGAACTGGCCAGCCAGATCGAACTCGCCCGGCGCGAGGAGCAGTTGGTCGAGCAGCGCGGTACGAACGCGCGGCGTGAGGCGGAGGAGCACGCGGCGGCGGACGCGGTGCGCGCCGAGGCGGAGGCCGCGCGGACGGTCCGGCTGGCCGAGGCGGAGGCGGCCCGAGCGGTCCGGCTCGCCGACGCCGAGGCCACCCGTTCCGTGCGGTTGGGCGAGGCCGAGGCCCGGCGGACCGTGGCGCTCGGTGAGGCGGAGGCGCGGGTCGCCCGGGATCTCGGCGAGGCGCGAGCCGGGGCGCAGGCGGCGTGGCTGCGGGTGCACGCGGACGTGGACGTGGCGACGCTGCACGCGCTGACCGGGACACGGCTCGCCGACAACCTGCCGCGGATCGACAGCGTGACGGTGTCGCCGGATGTGCTCACCGGGCTGCTGTCCCGGCTGGGCGGGACAGCCGGCGGGGAACGGGCGTGAGCCTCGCCCCGCGGGCCGTGCTGGTCCACCGCACCACGGAGTACGAGGAGTTGCTGGCCCGGCACGGCACGCACGCGCAGGCCGCGTTCTTCCTGGCGTCGCGGGGACGGTCCATCGACGAGGTGCAGGTACGGCACCGGCGTGCGCGGGAGGCGCTGTCCGAGGTGGCGGCGGCGGTGCCGCTGACCTGGCGTCAGGCGCGGGTGGAGCGGTCGGACCTGGACAGGTTCCTGTTCGCGCCCGAGGACGTGGTGGTCGTGGTGGGGCAGGACGGGCTGGTGGCGAACGTGGCCAAATACCTGGCGGGCCAGCCGGTGGTGGGGATCGACGCCGAGCCCGGACGCAATCCCGGGGTGCTGGTGCGGCACCGGCCGGAGAACGCCGCGGCCCTGCTGCCGGCGGCCCGCGCACAGGGCACCGGCGTCGACGAACTCACCATGGTAGAGGCCCTCGCCGACGACACCCAGCGGCTCGTCGCACTCAACGAGATCTATCTGGGCGCCGCCGGTCATCAGACCGCCCGCTACCGCCTGGGCCTCGACGGCGACGGGGGTGTCGCCGAGACCCAGGCTTCGTCCGGAGTGCTGGTGGGGACGGGGACGGGGGCCACCGGCTGGCTCCTGTCGCTCTGGCGGCAACAACGGGACGGCGCCCTGCCTCTCCCCCGCCCCACGGACGACCGCCTGCTGTGGTTCGTCCGCGAGGCCTGGCCCTCCCCCGTCACCGGCACATCCCTGGTGTCGGGCGACCTCACGGCCGCGTCGTGCCTGCGGCTCACCGTCGAATCCGAGCGTCTGATCGCCTTCGGCGACGGAATGGAGCGGGACGCGATGGAGCTGACGTGGGGCCAGACGGTCCGGGTCGGGGTGTGCGAGGAACGATTGCGGCTGGTGGGCTGAGGGGGCCGCGCCGAGCGCCGGGGCCCACTCGAAGCGAGCGGGCCCCGGAACCGGACGTCAGCGGATCACGGCGACGGACTCCCGGAGGCCCCGCCGGCCGCCTTCCACGAGGCGTCGCCGGCAACGACCCTCGGGTCGGATCATCCGCGAGGACGAGCGGACCCGAGGAGTACGGTCCCGTCACAGACGGGGATCCACCGGCTCCGACTCCAGGGCCAGCACCCCGAACACCGCCTCGTGCACCCGCCACAGCGGTTCGCCGTCCGCGAGGCGGTCCAGGGCCTCGAGGCCGAGCGCGTACTCGCGCAGCGCGAGCGAGCGCTTGTGGTTCAGGAACCTCCGGCGGAGCCTGGCGAGGTTCTCGGGGCGCGTGTACTCCGGTCCGTAGATGATCCGGAGGTACTCGCGGCCACGGCACTTGACGCCGGGCTGCACCAGGCGCCCCTCGGCGCTGCGCACCACCGCGCCCACCGGCTTGACGACCATGCCCTCGCCGCCGCGTGCGGTGATCTCCAGCCACCAGTCGACGCCGGCCCGCACCGACTCCGGGTCGCCGGTGTCCACGTACAGGCGCCGGGTGGTCTGCAGCAGCCCGCTCCCGTCGTGCTCGACGAGCCGGTCGATCAGGGTGAGCTGCTCGTCGTGCGGCACGGAGGCGAGGCTGCGGCCCTGCGCCGCCAGGATCTGGAACGGCGCCAGTCGGACCCCGTCCAGGCCGTCCGTCGTCCAGCAGTAGCGGCGGTACGCGTCGGTGAACGCGGCCGCGTCCCCCGCCCTGTCACGCTGGCGCGCCAGCAGTGCGGTCACGTCCACGCCCCGCGCCGCGGCGCCCTCCAGAGCGGCCAGCGCCGCCGGGAAAGCCGCCCCGGACGCCGCGCCGACGGCCGCGTACTGCGACCGGAGCAACCCCTGCGCCTTCAGCGACCACGGCATCAACTCGGCGTCCAGCAGCAGCCAGTCGGTCCGCAGCTCCGTCCACAGGCCCGCCTCCGTGATCGCCGTCCGCAGGCGGCCGAGGATCTGCTCGGTGAACGCCTCGTCGTCGAAGAACGGGCGTCCGGTACGGGTGTAGAGCGAGCCCGTCGGCCCTCCCCCGCTCGACGGGGACGTGCTGTCGACCCCGAACCGCTCGCGCGCCGCCTCCGCGTCCCGGCACACCAGCGCCACCGCGCGGGAGCCCATGTGCTTCTCCTCGCACACGACCCGCGTGACCCCGTCCTGCGCGTACTGCGCGAACGCCTCGGCCGGGTGCTCCAGGTAGCCGTCGACGTTCGAGGTCGCCGTGGGTGCCATGGTCGGCGGGAGGTACGGCAGCAGACGCGGGTCCACCGCGAAACGGCTCATGACCTCCAGCGCCGCGGCCGCGTTCTCCTCGCGGACCGCCACCCGTCCGGCATGCCGGGTCTCCACCACGCGGCGGCCGTGCACGTCCGCCAGGTCGAGCGGCCGCCCGTCCTGCCCGCCGGGTGCCTCGGTGGCCAGCGGCCGGGCCGGCTCGTACCAGACCCGCTCGGCGGGCACATCGACCAGTTCCCGCTCGGGCCAGCGCAGCGCCGTGAGTCTGCCGCCGAAAACGGCACCGGTGTCCACGCAGAGGGTGTTGTTGACCCAGGTGGCGTCCGGGACCGGTGTGTGGCCGTACACCACCGCCGCCCGGCCCCGGTACTCCTCCGCCCACGGGTAGCGCACCGGCAGCCCGAACTCGTCCGTCTCGCCTGTGGTGTCCCCGTACAGCGCGTGCGAGCGTACGCGGCCCGACGTGCGGCCGTGGTACTTCTCGGGCAGACCGGCGTGGCAGACCACCAGTCGGCCGCCGTCGAGCACGTAGTGGCTGACCAGTCCGTCGATGAACTCCTTCACCTGCTGCTTGAACTCCTCGCCCTGACCCTCCATCTGCTCGATGGTCTCGGCGAGTCCGTGCGTGTGCTGGACCTTGCGGCCGCGCAGATGACGGCCGTACTTGTTCTCGTGGTTGCCCGGTACGCACAGGGCGTTGCCCGACGCCACCATCGACATCACCCGGCGCAGCACGCCCGGGCTGTCGGGGCCGCGGTCCACCAGGTCTCCGACGAAGACGGCGGTGCGGCCCTGCGGGTGCACCCCGTCGGTGTAGCCCAGCTTTCCCAGCAGCGCCTCCAGTTCCGAGGAGCAGCCGTGGACGTCGCCGATGATGTCGAAGGGTCCTGTGAGGTGCGTCAGGTCGTTGAACCGCTTCTCGGTGACGACCGTCGCGCCCTCGACCTCGTCCACGCCCCGCAGGACGTGCACCTTGCGGAACCCCTCCCGCTCCAGGTGCCGCACGGAGCGGCGCAGCTCGCGTATGTGGCGCTGGATCACCCGGCGCGGCATGTCGGCCCGGTCGGTGCGGGCCGCGTTGCGCTCGGCGCACACCTGCTCCGGTACGTCGAGCACGATCGCGATGGGCAGCACGTCGTGCTGCCTGGCCAGGTCGATCAGCTGTCGGCGGGCCTCCTGCTGCACGCTGGTGGCGTCCACCACGGTACGGCGGCCCGCCGCGAGACGCTTGCCGGCGATGTAGTGCAGGACGTCGAAGGCGTCCCTGGTCGCGTTCTGGTCGTTCTCGTCGTCGGAGACGAGTCCGCGGCAGAAGTCCGAGGAGATGACCTCCGTCGGCTTGAAGTGTCTGCGGGCGAAGGTCGACTTGCCCGACCCCGAGGCACCGACGAGGACCACGAGGGAGAGGTCGGTGACGGGCAGGGTGCGCCCCTTGGTCTCGGTCATGCGGCCTTCTCCTCCTTTGTCCCGATCGTCGTGGTGCTCAGCTCGAACCTTGCCATCTGCGTGGGCGGCCCGACCTCCGGGTCGTCGGGGCCCACGGCCGTGAACTCCACGGCGTAGCCGTACCGTTCGGCGACCCGGTCCGCCCAGGCGCGGAACTCCTCCCGCGTCCACTCGAACCGGTGGTCGCCGTGCCGGACGTGCCCGGCCGGGAGCGACTCCCAGCGGACGTTGTACTCGACGTTCGGGGTCGTCACGAGGACCGTCCTCGGGCGGGCGGAGCCGAACACCGCGTACTCCAGCGCCGGCAGCCGCGGCAGGTCGACGTGCTCGACGACCTCGCTGAGCACCGCTGCGTCATACCCCTTGAGCCGGTTGTCGGTGTAGGTCAGCGATCCCTGGAACAGCTTCACGCGCGAGGCCTGCCGCTCCCCCATGCGGTCCAGCTTCAGGCGCCGGGACGCGATGGTGAGCGCCCGCACCGACACGTCGACACCGACGATCTCCGTGAACCGCGGGTCCTTGAGCAACGCCTGCACCAACTGGCCCTGGCCGCAGCCGAGGTCGAGGACACGTGCGGCCGCGCTCTCCCCGAGTGCAGCGATGATCGCGTCCCTGCGCTGCACGGCGAGCGGCGTCGGCCGCTCCTCCGTCTCGCTCTCCTCCTCCACCGCGTTGTCGATCTCCTCGACCTCGCTGTCGTCCGCCTCGGCCAGCCGCAGCAGCCCCAGCCGCTCCATCGCCTGCCGGGTCAGCGACCAGCGGCGCGAGAGGTAGCGGCTAGTGATCAGCTTCTGCTCGGGGTGGCCGGGCAGCCAGCCCTCACCGGCCCGTAGCAGCTTGTCGACCTCGTCGGCGGAGACCCAGTAGTGCTTGGCGTCGTCGAGGACGGGCAGCAGGACGTACAGGTGGCGCAGGGCCTCGGCAAGAGTCAGTTCGGCCGACTCCAGGACGAGGCCCACGTAGCGCGAGTCGCCCCACTGCGGGAACTGGGCGTCCAGCGGCACCGGTTCGGCGGTGACCGTCCAGCCGAGCGGCTCGAAGAGGCGTCGCACCAGGGCCGCTCCGCCCCGGGCGGGCAAGGCCGGTATCTCCACCCGCAGCGGCAGCGGCTGCCCGGCGCGCTCGGGCCTGGCCTGGCAGACGCCTCGCATCGCGGTGGAGAACACGCTGCTCAGTGCCACGGCCAGCAGGGACGAGGCCGCGTAGGGGCGGTCGTTGACGTACTGTGCGAGGGCCGCGTCGGGAGCGCCGCCGCGGCCCTTGCCACGGCCCTTGCGCACCAGTGCGGGCGCGTCGACCTCCAGCAGCAGCGCGGCCGTGCAGCGTTCGGTGTCCGCCTGTGGGTAGACGACATGTGCCGTCCCGTAGGAGGTGGAGAACGCCTGGGCGTTGTCGGGGTGCTTGTGCAACAGGAAACCCAGGTCGGTGGCCGGGGTCTTCTCGTCGCCCGTCGTGGAGATCGTCAGAAACACACGTACGAGTATTGCCGTGCACACCCGGCCGCAGCCAGGGAGTTTTCGCCCGGCTCACACGCCCGTTCGCCTACGACCGCCCCGGGCCGGACGCCTCCGGCCCGAGGAGCGGCCACGCCCCCGGTCAGATCACTTCACTTCACTTCAGCTGGGACTGGACCCGGGCGGAGATCAGTTCCAGGTGGTCCAGATCGTCGAGGTCGAGGATCTGGAGGTAGACACGCCCCGCCCCGATCTCCGCGTACCGGCCGATCTTGTCGACGACCTCGGCCGGGGTGCCCGCGAGGCCGTGGGCCTTCAACTCGTCGACCTCACGGCCGATCGCCGCGGCGCGACGGGCGACCTCCTGATCGTCCTTGCCGACACAGGCCACCAGCGCGTTCGAGTAGGTCAAGGCGTCCGCGGCGCGGCCCGCCGCCTCGGCAGCGGCACGGACCCGGCCGAACTGGCGCTCGCTGTCCTCGATCGACGCGAACGGCATGTTGAACTCGTCGGCGTACTGCGCGGCGAGCCGCGGAGTGCGGGTCGCGCCCTGACCGCCGATGAGCACCGGGAGCTTGGCCTGGGCGGGCTTGGGCAGGGCGGGCGAGTCGGTGAGGTCGTAGTGCTCTCCGTGGAAGCTGAAGGTCTTGCCGACCTCGGTCGCCCACAGCCCGGTGACGATCTCCAGCTGCTCCTCGAGACGGGCGAACTTCTCCTTGGGGAACGGAATGCCGTACGCCCTGTGTTCCTCGTCGAACCAGCCCGCGCCCAGGCCCAGCTCGACGCGGCCGCCGGACATCTGGTCGACCTGTGCGACCTCGATGGCGAGAACGCCGGGCAGCCGGAAGGTGGCGGCGGTCATCAGCGTGCCCAGGCGGATGCGCTTGGTCTCACGGGCGAGGCCGGCCAGGGTGATCCAGGCGTCGGTCGGTCCGGGAAGGCCGTCCACGTCGCCCATGTGCAGATAGTGATCGGAACGGAAGAAGGCGTCGAAGCCCAGGTCTTCGGTGGCCTTGGCGACGGAGAGGAGGGTGTCGTAGGTCGCCCCCTGCTGGGGCTCCGTGAAGATGCGAAGATCCATGTTTCCATCCTGCATCCCCGGAGAACATTCGGCCTCACCGGTCCCTACCGCCCCACCTGACTCCGGTCGGGTGAAAAGTCCGTCCATCGGGCGACCGGGTGAGGCGCCGCCACGTCCGGCCCATCGCGGCGGTGTCCGACAACGGGGGCCGGAGCGCGAATCCGGCCGCCGGTGCCGGGTGCCGGCCGCCGGTTGGCTGGCGTGGCCGCGTCAGCCGGGGCCGGCCCCGGCTGAGAAGGCGTCATGCCGCCCCTCCGCACCAGGGAGCGCCGGAGGCCCGAACAGCGCATACGACGCCGCACCCCACGCCCGAGCAGCACACCGTCCCCGCCCCCGGCATCTGAGCAGTGCGTCCGCCCCGCCCCGCCCAGCGCGTACAGCACCCTTCCGGCCCGGACCGGCTCATACCCTCCGGACCAGGTGGAATGAGTGTGCGCTCAGCCCGCCGCTCTGTCCCGCTCCCGTACCTCCCCGTCCCTTGCCGCCAGTCTTCGCAGCATCTCTCTGACCCTGTCCCTGGACTCGTCCGCCGCGTCGATGGCCTCCATGCACTGCCAGTACGTGGCCTCGTCCGCCGCGGCGCTCGCGGCCGCGACAAGGGCCATGCCCAGTTCCACGAGGAGGGTGCCGAGGTCGAGGAGGGCACTGCGTGCGTCGCCCAGCTCCGTGAGCTGGGCGGCCCGCAGGTCCGCCACGTCGATGGAGGGTGTGTCCAGGACACCGCAACCCCTGCCCGCCAACTCCGTCAACCCCAGCGCCTCGCCGCGCAGTTCGGGCGGTCCCGAGACCGCCAGCCGACTGCCGATCGCCTGCGCCAGGGCGTACGCCTGCCACGCCTCGGTCATGACTCTCGGCCCGTCCTCGCTCCCCGAAAGGGCACGCCTGCTCGTCACGATGAGCCGCACCGCGTCCATGCGCTGCCCCCGTCTGTCGCGACGCACTCCCGCACGTCTGCCCGAACTCCGTTGTTCACTACCCAGCGTGAAGGGTCAGGAGACGAAAGGCCAGAGGGAGTCCGAAATCTGTGGACAACGAAGGAGAAGAGGACAAACCCATGACTCCGGAGAGTGACAGTGGCTCCGCTGTTCCGGCCGCGGTGCCCGGCGTCCTCCGCAGAGTGGTTCCGCCTCACTCGGCTCCGGGTGCCGGGAACCTCGTCTCGTTGCGGTCGATCTTCGCGTCCAGCGCCGCGAGCGCGTCGACGCCGAGCACCTCGCACAACTGGAGCAGATAGGCGAGCACGTCCGCGATCTCGTCGGTCACCCGACGGGCGGTGCCCGGGTCGTCCATCACCCGGGCCGACTCCTCGGGCGTCAACCACTGGAAGATCTCGACCAGTTCGGACGCCTCGACGCTGAGTGCGGACACCAGGTTCTTCGGTGTGTGGTAGGGCTGCCAGTTGCGTGCCGCGGCGAAGTCCGCGAGCCGCCGCTGCAGCCACGCGACGTCCAGGTCCCTGCGCCGCCCGGGTTCTTCTGTCACGCGCTCAGGTCTACCACCGTCGCCCCGTCCACCTCCGCCGCCCAGGACGCCTCACCCACCGCGCCCACCAGCCTGATGTGACCCCGCTCGCACATCCGGGCCGCCAGCCCGAGCAGTTCACGCGTCTGCCGCCGGTCCATACAGCGGTCGAGGCCGTCGGCCAGCACCGTGAGGGTCTGCAGCGCCGCCGGTACCTCGCCCACCGGGTCGACCTCCAGGACGCCGGGACCGGTGAGGAGGACCAGGGCCAGCGCCACATACCGCAGCTCGCCGTCGCCCAGCAGCTTCAGCGGGGTGCGCAGTCCGTCGCCGCGGTCGAGCAGCGCCCGGACCGTGCCGTCGCCGAGCGGCTCGGCCAGCAGATCCACGACCCGCCCCGCGCACCCGGCCCCGACCGCCGCGGCCAGCAGCGCGTGCCGCCGGCCGCACTCGGCGCGGGTGCGCAGCAGCACTTCGGCGAGGTTGCCGCAGCCCGGCAGCAGCCGGCCCGCGCCCAGGGGCACGGGGGCGCGCATCGAGCCGGGGCCCGGATCACAGGCGAAGACCGACCGCAGGGCGACCACCATCTGCTCGGCCGCGGCGAGCACCCGGCGCTGGCCGTCCGTCTTGCCCGCCACGCGCAGCGGCAGCAGGGCGGTGCCGAGGCGGTCATCGGGGAGCGGCCCGCGGGTCACCGGGGCGGAGCCCGCGGTGTGCCAGGCGGCCTGCACCGCCCGGCGGCCCGGGTCGCGCAGCGCCGACTCCAGCAGAACCAGGCCGTCGGCGGTCAACCGCTCGCCGACGACGCGCAGTTCAGGCTCGGCCTGGATCGCGACGTCGAGCCGCACGGGTCCCTCCGGGCCGTCGGCCGTGCAGCCGATGCGGAACCCGCGCCGCCGCTCGCCGTCGGGCCGCGCCCGCTCGGGCACGCACATCACCGGGTCGGGGAACGCCTCCGCCAGCTCCGCCCCGCCCCCGAGCCGCGCCAGCGCCTCGTACGCCTGCAGCGCCCGCGATTTGCCCGAGCCGCTCGGTCCGGTGAACAGGGTCAGCGGCGCCAGCGCGAAGGCGGCCCGGCGATGCCCGGCGAACGCGGACAGCCGCAGCTCGGTGACGCAGGGCCGGTCCGGACGAGGGCTCGGGGCAGTGGCCGACACGGGCAGGGACAACGCAGGGGACGCGGTCATGTCCGGGACGGTAGGCCCGCGGCGCCGGGGCGAACCGTTCCGCCCTCGCATCCTTCCCACGATCGGGCGACCGTCCGGGCCGCGCGGCGACGAACCGTGCTGCACGGACGCCCACCGGTCTCAGCGGGTGACTCCGGCCCCCTCCATCAGACCCCGCACCTCGGTCCCCGGTGGGGTCAGCAGGAACACATTGCGGTCGACGCGGTGCATCCCGCTGGAGAGACCGAAGACGACACCCGTGCTGAAGTCCAGCACCCGTTTGGCGACGTCGTTCTCCGCGCCGGTGAGGTCGAGCAGCACGGGCACGCCCGCCATCAGCGTCTCGGCGACCTCGCGGGCGTCCGCGAAGACGTTGACCCGCAGGACCACGAAGCGCCGGCGCGCCTCGGTCACGGCCTCCGGTATCGAACGGTGGCCGACGGCGGACGGCCAGGCGTCCCGGCCGCGCAATGGAACGACCTGGGCGAGCCCTTCCCACTGTTCGTCGGTGACATCGCGGCTGTTCACCGGCCCTCCCCGCACTGGCTCGCACTCATCGTCTGCACCGGTCAATTCTTAACCACACTCACCCTTTCGGCCCAACAGCGACACGGACCGCGACACCTTCCGCGGTCACTTCGCCGCCCCTGGCGCCCGTCTGCCAGGGCGGCCGGCTCCCGGTGCCCGGTTACGACCAGTTCTTACCGCCCTCACACCGGAGTCTTCACCTCCAAGCGCTCGACGTTCACGAGGTCCCGTTAGGTTCCGGGGGTGCAGTTGGCAGAAGTGAGGCCGGCGACAATCGGCCGCTGGACGCGCCCCTTCGCGGCGCAGGACGATCCGGACCAGACTCCCGCACAGTGGCATCGCGTTCTGACGCTGCTGGCGAACATCAGTCTGCTCATCGGGACACGCAGTGTGTGGGCCGCCGCCGCCAGTCACAGACCGGTGGTGGCCGGGGTCATCTCGCTGTGCTACGCGTCGATCCTGGTCACCGGAATCCTGACCGTGGTGGTGCGGCGCAGCAGGTCGCTGGCGCGTCTCGACCTGGTCGTCCTGGTGACGGCGGTCACTCTCGCCTACTGCGCGGTCAGTGTCGCCCACAACTTCAGCGACGAGTCGATACTCACCACGCAGGCCGCCCGTGAACTGCTCCACGGCCACCCTGCGTACGGACAGCCCTGGCCCTGGCTGTTCGGTCACGGCATCGCCTACACCCAGACGATGACCGGCGGCTACGACTACACGTACGGCTATCCGCCGGTGACCATGCTGCTGACCGCGCCGCTGCTGTGGATCGGCCACGGGGCGCTCGCGGAGACCCTGGTCACCAACAGCGCGCTCGTCCTCGGCACGATCGTCATGTGGAAGATGCTGCCGACCCCCTGGCGCTCGGCGGCCACCATGGTGTGCCTGGGCTTCGGCATGCTCCCCATGTACGCCCGGCTCGGCTACCCGGCGGTCGTCGCCATGGCCTTCCTCATCCCCGTGGTGGTGCGCTGGACGCGGATGGGCGCGGGCGGCGCCGCCGACTGGGCACGGGCCGCCTGTCTGGGCGTGGCCTGCGCCAGCCAGCAACTGCCGTGGTTCCTCACACCGTTCCTGCTCGCCGGCATCTACGCGCTCAGGCGCGGTGAACTGGGGGCACGCGCGGCGGCCATGGCGGTGGCACGGATCGTCGGCATAGCCGCCGGTACCTGGCTGCTGATCAACGCGTACTTCATCGTGAGCGAACCGCATACCTGGCTCGAAGGCATCGCGCTGCCGATCACCCAGGGTGCCGTGATCCACGGCCAGGGCCTGGTCGACGTCTCCCTCTACTTCACCGACGGCAGCGACCGCCTGGCCTGGTACTCCCACGCGAGCATGCTGATGCTCGCGGGTCTGCTGGCCCTGTTCGTGCTGTTCGTGCGCCGTCTGGGGCCGGCCGCGACCGTCCTGCCCTGGTGCGCGTTCTTCCTGGCGACCCGCTCGCAGGACGGCTACTACCTGCTGATGACCCCGCTGTGGCTGGCGGCCGCCGTCACCGTGCCGTCCAGCGTGTTCACCACCGCCTGGCAGCCCCGGCTGCTGTCCGGGCGGCGGCAGGCCCGGGCCGTGCTGGCCGCGGCCGTACTGGCCCCGGCCCTCATCGCCGTCATGCTGGGGGCGACCGGAAGGCCGCCGCTGCACATGCAGGCCACCGCCGCCTCCCGGACGCCCACGTCCGTCAAGACCCTCACGGTCCGTGTGACCAACACCGGCGACGCGGCCGTCCAACCGCACTTCACGCTGACCACGGGCCAGGGCATGAGCCGCTGGTGGAAGGTGCTCGGCGGCCCCTCGTCCGTCGCCGGTCACGGGACGGCCACCTACCGGCTCGAGGCACCCGGCGGCCGCTTCGATCTGCCCAAGGACGGCACCCGGATCCGGCTGCGCGCCTTCTCCGCGTCGCCCATGACGCTGTCGAGCCAGGACATCCGTCTGGACCGCCGTCAGGCTCCCCCGAAGTAACCGCCTTCACGTCACCGGGCGCGACGGCTCTCGCACCACCGAGCCGGCCGGCCGTTAGCGCACGGCGCTCCCCCTCCTCGGCCTTCGTGAACCGGCGTGGAGAGTCGGCTCTGTCCCCTTCCGCCCGGGCCGCGAGCAACTTCGACACCTGCGTGAATACGCTGAACTTCCCGGCCTGTCCATGCAGTTCCTGCCACTGGTCAGTCCATCGCATGCGGG
>NZ_JBSFJX010000111.1:0-25552 GCF_053598275.1 Streptomyces sp. NPDC001156
CATCTCGAAGCGTGGAGGGCGGCCGTCTCACATACCGCTGGAAATGGGAGATCTCAGCAGGTCGGGTGACGTGCGAGGTTAAACATCAAGCTCAGGCGGCGGCCTAGCTGACAGGATGGTTAGCCTGGTTTACACCAGTCTGGGTTGATGTGAGTCTCATCGGAGTTGGCGTTTCTCATCAATGTCTGCCGTGACCGATGAGTTTTGTGCGGATCCGTGGTCGATACGGCTGGATACACCGACAGCGGTGGGCCTGTGCTGGGGACGTTCCAGCGCGGGAGGAAGCACATGGAGGCTGTGATGAGCGTCGACGACTCCGACCAGGGGCACGCGATCCGGACGGGCGGGCAGGGGACGCGGGTGAGCGGTCCCAGGGTGTTGGTGGCGGGGGCGAGCATCGCGGGACCCGCGCTGGCCCACTGGCTGCGCCGGCGGGGGGCCGAGGTGACCGTGGTGGAGCGGGCTCCCGAGCTGCGTCCCGGCGGGCAGGCGGTGGACGCGCGCGGGGTCGCCAGGGAGGTCATCGGGCGCATGGGGTTGGACCCGGCGGTGCGCGCGGCGTGCACCGACACCGCCGGCGCCCACACCGTGGACGCGGACGGGCAGGTGCTGGAGACCTTCCGTGCCGACGACGACGGTGGCGACGGGTTCATCGCGGACATCGAGATCCTGCGCGGGGACCTGTCCCAGGTGCTCTACGACGACACCCGCGACGGCGTCGAGTACGTCTTCGGCGACCGAATCGCCGAGCTCGCCCAGGACGCGGACGGGGTCGACGTGGTCTTCGCGGGCGGCAACCGGCGGCGCTTCGACTTGGTGGTCGGGGCAGACGGGCTGCACTCGGAGCTGCGAGCGATGGTCTTCGGGCCGCATGAGCGGTTCCTCCGCCACCTCGGGCACGCGCTGGCCTTCTACAGTGTGCCCAACGAGTTCGGGCTGGACCGCTGGCTGCTGGAGTACCAGGATCAGGAGTCCGGGCGCTCCGCCCTCCTGCGGCCCATCCAGGACGCTACCCGGGCGATGGCCATGTTCTACTTCGCCTCCGCTGACTTCGACGTCGACCACCGTGACGTCGCGGCCCAGAAGGTCCTGCTGCGGGAGCGGATGGCGGGCCTGGGCTGGTTGACCCCGGACATCCTCGCGCACCTGGACGACACTCCGGACTTCTACCTCGACCCGGTCGCCCAGGTGGTGATGGACCGCTGGTCGAGTGGACGGGTGGGGTTGCTCGGGGACGCGGCGTTCAGCTCGTCGCCGATGTCCGGGCAGGGCACCGGGCTGGCACTGGTCGGTGCCTACCTGCTGGCCGGAGAGCTGGCCGCTGCCGGATGGGACCCCGACGCCGGGTTCGCCCGCTACGAGGCGCGGATGCGCTCGTTCGTCGAGGCCAACCAGGAGATCGGCCGGTTGAACGCCCGCAGCCGCGACCTCCCCGGGCCAGACGCCGAGCCGCGCCCCGATTTCGCCAGCGAATGGTTCACGGAGCTGGTCGGGCGCGCGATCAACGGCGTCGAGCTGCCCGACTACGCGGGGGTGCCGGACTCCGCAGCCCCGGCCGGATCGCCGATCACCTCGTCGGCCAAGCCGTAGGTGTCACATAACGTGTCGAGAGGGACCACGCTTCGGTAGGACACCGCCGGACGACCTCCGCTCATGCCGCATGGTGCGCGTTGGAGCGCCCGTTCGGCGGCCAGGCCACGTTCCGATGAGGCGGTGTTGGCTCGGAAAACTGACAAGATCAATGAGAATCCACCGCGTGGGGTCTCTGTGGTTTTGTCACTTGCCTGGTCGGCGCTCACCGGAGCTGACAAGACCATTGAGACATCAACCCCGTGACGTCCAAGCCCATTGATCCCAGCCGGATCGCTCGCCCGTCTTGTCTCAAGGCAGTTGTCAGTGCGCAGCTCGCCGACGTGGCTCCCTGACACGATGGATGAGAACGGACAGTGCTGCCGCTCAGCGCCTCGTCTCGTACCTGGTCAGGACCACGCCGCCGGGAAACGTCCGCGTCTCCACCAGGTTCAGGTTCACCCAGCTGTCCAGCGTGGTGAAGAACGGCGTGCCGCTGCCCACCAGGACCGGATGGGCGGCGATCGCGTACTCGTCGATCAGCCCGGCGCGCATGGCCGCCCCGGCGAGCGTTGCGCCGCCGATGTTCATCGGGCCGCCGTCCTCGGCCTTGAGCCGGGTGATCTCGGCGATCGCGTCGCCGGTGACCAGGCGGGTGTTCCAGTCGACCTTGTCGATCGTCGAGGAGAACACTACCTTCGGCGTGTCCCGCCAGTTCCGCGCGAACTCGATCTCCGCCGGGGTGGCGTTGGGCTGCTGGTCGCCGGTCGGCCAGTAGGAGCTCATCGTCTCCCATAGCTTGCGCCCATACAGCGACAGGCCACTCGCCTGCTCGTGGTCGAGCCACCACTGGAACAGCTCGTCGCTCGGCGGTCCGCCCCAGCCGATGTCGTCGCCGGCCGCGGCGATATAGCCGTCCAGGGTCAGGTTCATGCCGTAGATCAGTTTCCGCATGGCCCAGCCTTCCGTCCGTGGGTGTCCGGCGTATAGACCAGCGCGGCGCGGGAAACTCATCGGTGCGCGATCTGGGCTCGCCGGTAGTCCTCGTGCTCGGGGCTCAGCGTGGTGTACTCGGCCGACTCGGACAAGCCGCCTGATCTCGACCTCGCCCTCGTCCTCGCGAGGAAATGCCACGGATTTGAGACTGATCATGGGTGACAAGGCCGTGAGACAGCCAAGAACGCCCAGGTCACGCAAGATCGACATGTCACGAGCCGCGAGACCCTACAGGTGTTGTAGGGTCTCGCGGCTGATGTCGCAATCTCACGGGCCGTGTCGCACCGATGTCGTATACGGGGGGTGTGGGGGACTGGCGGGCTCGCGTCACCAGAGGCAGGGGCGCAGGGGTGGGCGCCGGGCGTCGGCGCATGACTGCCGGGCAGTACGCGCCAGTGACTGTCGGTGAGTTTCCGTGCATCCCCGTCCGGGTGAGCACCGACAGCAGGGTGCGGCCTCTGCAGGAGCAGGCGTTGTCGTGAGGGTCACCGGAAGGCGGACGGCCCGAAAAACCGGTGGGGCGCCTGGGCGCGAAAGGCCATGATGAGCGGGTGTTCGTGTTCCGCTGCCGCGGCTGTCACGGCGAGGTGACGAGTGCGGTGCGTGAAGTGCCGCTGCCCGATGTGGACAGTGCTCCTGTGCCGTTCGAGATGAAAAACGATGAGGAGTGTCCTCCCCGGATGACGCCGGGGACCTTCGCCTTCGACCCGCCGCCCTCCAAGGCCGCTCACGTCATCCGCCCCACGTCGGATCGGGAAGCGGTCGTCTTCCCGGCCTGTGCGACGCCGGTAGGCATTGTGCTCGCGCGTGCCGATGTCTGCGGTGTCGAGCACACCTCCAAGCGCGGACGCCTGAACGGTTGCTGCGGTCTGGACGGCTGCGATGGCCCCAATCTGGTCTGTCGCTGGTGCAAGGCGGAGATCGCCACGGAAACGTCGGACTGCTGGACGCCTCAGCAGGTGGTGCTCGTCCCCGGTGCGGTGGAGATCGTGCTTGCTCCCGAGAGCCATCCACGCGGCTGAGACGGCCGGAGTATGCGCCCAATTGCCCTGCGGACGAGGTTTTCCGGCCAGGTGGCGTCGGTCAACCGCTGCGTGCCCCGGTGGCCGGCCCTGCCCATTTCTTCACGCCGGGCGCCGGCGCGGCATCAAAGAGATGAACGCCAGGGTCTTGTCTTCAGCATCATGAAGGTTTTCAATATGTCGCACGACACATCCCCCAGGGACAGGTGGAGACCGTGCACGACACCGACGCACCGATGCCGGACGGCCGACCGGATCTCGATGTGCTGGTCGCCACGGTCGGCCTGCAGATCAAGGCCCTGCGCAAGCAGGCCGACCTGACCCTGGACGAGCTCAGCCACCGCTCCGGCATCAGCACCGGACTGATCAGCCAGGTCGAACGGGGGAAGGGCAACCCCTCCTTCACCAGCCTGGTGCAGATCGCCCACGGTCTGGACGTGCCGATCGGCCGGCTGTTCCATCTGGCCGAACAGGTCAGCCCGGTGGTCCGTGCCGACGAGCGCCGCAGCCTGGACTTCCACGGCTCGGACCCGGCGCACGGCGACCGCTACGAGCTGCTCACCCCGTCGCTGAACGGCGCACTGGAGGTCCTCTGGGTGGTCACCCAGCCGGGCCACGACACCAGCGCCACTCCCTTCCGTCACAACGGCGAGGAGTTCGGCATCGTGCTCTCCGGTGTGAAGGACGTCTATCTCGACGGCGTCCGTCACCGGCTCGAAGCGGGCGACTCCATCACCTACTCCTGCAGCATTCCCCACTGGTACGCCAACCCTGGTGACGAGCCCGCCACCTCGATCTGGGTGATCACTCCGCCCAGCTGGTAGGCACCTACCTCGCGCCGTCCCGTCCCCCAACGCCCCGGCCTCAGGCCCGGGCGCCGGTACCGCACGGCCTCGTACCGTGCGCCTCCTCAATGAGGTGCCCCGCCATGGCATCACTCATCGACAGAACCGCTGTCGCCACCGGCAACTCCCTCTCCCACCGACGCGCCCTGCTGGCCCTCGGCGGCGGCAACGCCATCGAGTGGTACGACTGGATGGTCTACGGACTGCTGGCCTCCTACATCGGTCCGCTCTACTTCCCCTCCGGCAGCTCCGTCTCCGAAACCATGTCCGCGCTGGCCGTCTTCGCGGTCGGCTTCGCCGCCCGGCCGCTCGGCGCGATCATCTTCGGCACCCTGGCCGACCGCATAGGCCGACGCGCCATCATGCTCTTCTCCATCGGCTCCATGGTGCTGAGCAGCCTGGTCATCGCCCTGCTACCCACCCATGCGAGCATCGGCGTCTGGGCTGGCGTCATCCTGCTGGCCAGCCGCATCCTGCAGGGACTCTCCACCGGCATCGAGGCCCCCCTCAACTCCGCGTACATCGTGGAGCTGGCACCCGAGGGCCGGACCGCCCGGTTCGGCAGCATCATCAGCATCTACGTGCAGACCGGCATCGTCGGCGCCTCCCTGGTCTGCTTCCTCACCACCTCGGTGGTCGCCCCCGACGCCATGGCCTCCTGGGGCTGGCGCATCCCGTTCGCGGTCGGCGCCGTCGGAGGCCTGGTCTTCCTCTGGCTGCGCCGCGCCCTGCCCGAGACCCTGCACACCGCGGGTGAGAAGCCCGTCAAGCCGGCCCGCGTCGGCCAGGTCTGGGCCGAGGTCTGGCGGCACCGGCTGGCTCTGCTGGCAATCGTCTTCGTGGTGGCCGGCGCCCAGGCGCTCAACTACACCTGGGCCACCGGCCTGCCCAACCTGGCCCGCTCCGCCTACCACGAGAACCCGGACACCGTCTTCCTGGTCTCCACTCTTGCGGGCATCTGCGTCGCCGCGCTCTACCCGCTGGTCGGCCGCATCGCCGACCGCAAACGGATCTCCCGCACCTTCATCGCCTCCCGGCTCGCCGTGGTGCCGCTCATCTTCATCGTGCTCGCCTACCAGCAGCCCGGCATGGCGATGTTCACCGTGGTGATGCTGGTCGGTGCTCCGCTCCTGGCCTTCACCATGGGCCTCTACAACACCGTCGCCGCCACCCTGATGCCGACCAGCTGCCGGGTCACCGGCGTCGGCCTCGGCTACGCGATCGGCGTGGCCGGCTTCGGTGGCACAGCCCCCTATCTCCTGCTGTGGCTCCAGGACCTCGGCGCCGACTGGGCTTTCCCCGTCTACGGCGCGCTCCTCTGCCTGCTCAGCGTCCTGCTCTACGTACTCGTCCTCCGCCGCGGCGCCGTCCGCGTCGGGAACTGAAAGGAAGTCAGATGCCCCAGACTGTCTCTCTCGACGCCGTCGAGGCACCCGTGGTCCAGCGGGCCGACGTCGTGGTGGTCGGCGGCGGACCGGCCGGGGTCAGCGCGGCCGTGGCCGCCGCCCGCGCCGGGGCCAGTGTGACGCTTCTGGAGCGCTACTCGGCGCTCGGCGGCCTGGCCTCCGGCGGCATGGTCCTGGTCCTCGACGACATGATCAACGGGGACGAGATCACCGTCACCGGCCTCGTCGACGAGTACGTCGAACGGATGGCCAAGCTCGGCCTCGCCGTCTACCCGCCGGCCGAGGACCGCCACTCCTCGCCCGAGATGTGGGCCAAGTGGGGCCGCTGGGGTGCCTTCGACTTCCACTCCCACACCAACCCCAAGCCGATCTGCTACGCCGTCGCATTCGACCCCGACGGCTGGAAGCGGGTCTCCAACGACCTGGTCCGCGAGAGCGGGGTCAACCTGCGGCTGCACAGCTGGTTCTCCCGGCCGGTGGTCCAGGACGGCGCGGTGAAGGGCGTGGTCTGCGAGACCAAGTCCGGTCCGCAGGCGGTCATGGGCGACGTGGTGATCGACACCACCGGCGACATCGACGTGGCCTCCCGGGCCGGCGCCACGTACACCCAGGACAACTACCTGGTCACCCTGGTCTTCCGGCTCGGCGGGGTGGACACCGCGGCCGCCGAGCGCTTCGAACAGGAGAACCCGCGCGAGGCCCGGGCCATCAATCGCAAGATCAAGCGGATGCTGGGCGGTGCCTGGGAGCTGTGGTGGCTCAAGACGCCCGTCCCCGGCGTGGTCTGGTGCAACTGCCCGCACATGACCGGCTTCGACGGCACCGACCCGGTCTCGCTCACCGAGGCCGAATTCGAGGCCAGGGCCCGGATCGGCACCGTCCTCGACCACATCAAGTCCGACCTGCCCGGCTTCGAGAACGCCCATCTGCTCGACGTCGCCGAGCAGATGGGCGTCCGGCAGACCCGGCTGCTGCAGGGCGAGTACGTGGTCACCAAGGACGACATCACCTCCCGCCGCCACTTCGCCGACAGCGTCGCCCGCGGCCGCGACTACTACACCCCCTACCGCGCCCTGCTGCCGCGCGGCGTCGACCAGCTGCTGGTCGCCGGCCGGCACTACTCCGCCACCCCGGAAGCGCAGCGGATCTCCCGCGAGATCCCGCCGTGCATGGCCATGGGCCAGGCGGCCGGCATCGCCGCCGCCACCGCCGTGGAGCAGAGCGTGCTCGTCCGGGACGTCGACCCGGCCGTCATCCAGCGCCGTATGCGCGAGCAGGGCGCCGACCCCGGTGACATCCCCGCGCAGAACGCCACCGTCGACCAGCTCGAGGAGACCCTCGCATGACCGCCGCAGTGCAGCCGCTGAGCGGCGTCACCGTCATCGACTTCACTCAGGTCTTCATGGGCCCGTCGTGCACCCAGATGCTCGGCGACTACGGCGCCGACGTGATCAAGGTGGAGCGGCCCGACACAGGCGACATCTCCCGGACCTCGATCCCGGACCCGGCCGGCCTGGACAACCCCATCTTCCTGTCCATCAACCGCAACAAGCGGAGCATCGCCATCGACACCCGCACCGACGAGGGCCGCCGAGCTGTCCAGGAATTGGTGCGTTCCGCCGACGTCGTGGTGAGCAACTTCCGGGCCGGGGTGATGGAGCGGCTCGGCCTCGGCTACGAGGTGCTGCGCGCCGTCAACCCCAGGATCATCTGGGCCTCCGGCACCGGCTTCGGCACCGCGGGCCCGTACGCCCACAAGGGCGGGCAGGACGCCATCGCCCAGGCGTTCAGCGGAGTGATGTGGCGCCGGGTCTCCGAGGACGACCCGGTCACCCTCTACCCGACCACGCTCTGCGACTACACCACCGGGATGCACCTGCTCCAGGGCGTCCTGCTGGCCCTGCTGCACCGCGACCGCACCGGCGAGGGGCAGAAGGTCGAGGTGTCGATGTACGACTCTATGCTCCACATGCAGATGCAGGAGGCCTGCCAGCAGCTGAACCGCGGCTCCGAGATCAACTGGGCCGCGATGCCGCTCACCGGCGTGTTCCCCACCACCGACGGTGCGCTGATCATGGTTGGCGGTTTCAAGTCCGACCCGCTGCACCACATCAGCCGCGCCCTGGAGCTCGACGAGGACCTGGGCGAGCGCCCCGAGTTCGCCACCCTCGACCTTCAGTTCGCGCACCGTCCCGAACTGCAGCGGATCTTCGCCGAGGCGGTGGCCGGCAACACCACCGACTACTGGGTCAAGCGGCTCGAGGCGGAGGACATCCTCTGTGCCCCGGTGCGGAGCCTGGAGCAGACCCTCGACGACGAGCAGACCGCGGTCAACAAGATGATCGTCGAAATGGACCACCCGGTCGCCGGCCGGATCCGCGCCCTCAACGCACCGCTCCACCTCTCCGCCGCGCCCGCCGAGGTCCGCCGGGTCCCGCCGCGGCTCGGGGAGCACGGCGCGGAGGTGCTGGGCGAACTCGGCTACACCGCCGAGCAGATCGAACTGCTCCGCGAGAAGGGGGTACTGCGATGACCGACGAGGTCCGCTACCTACGGGACGGGCACATCGCACGGGTCACCATCGACCGCCCCGCCGTGCTGAACGCCGTCGACGTCAAGACCAACACCCGGCTCAACGAGATCTGGACCGAGATCGAGACCGACCCCGAGGTCCGAGTGGTCGTCGTCACCGGCGCCGGGGAGCGTTCGTTCTGCGTGGGCGCCGACATGTCCGCCGACGCGGTGGAGAAGACCGGCCTCGAGTACTGGGCCGGCCTCGACCCCAACGGCTTCGGTGGGCTGAGCCTGCGCACCAGCCTGGACGTCCCGGTGATCGCCCGGGTCAACGGCTACGCACTCGGCGGCGGCATGGAGATGGTCCTCGGCTGCGACATCGTCGTCGCCGCCGACCACGCCCGGTTCGGCCTCACCGAGCCCCGAGTCGGCCGGATCCCGCTGGACGGCGGGGTCTTCCAGCTGGTCCGCCGACTCCCGCACACCCAGGCCATGGGGCTGCTGCTCACCGGCCGCCGCGCCTCCGCCGCCGAACTGCAGCGGATGGGCCTGGTCAACGAGGTGGTCCCGGCCCAGCAGTTGGACGAGGCCGTCGACCGCTGGGTCGCCGACATCCTCGCCTGCGCCCCCACCTCGCTGCGGGCCATCAAGCAGATGGTCCAGCGCGGGGCCGGGCTGTCCCCGCAGGACGCCCACAAGCTGCGTACTCCGGCACTGATGGCGGCGCTGGACAGCGAGGACGCCAAGGAGGGCGTGCTCGCCTTCCAGCAGAAGCGGTCGCCTGTCTGGCCCGGACGATGAGGGGAGCCCACTGATGCCCGAACAGCTCGCACCCGGAGTGTGGGGTGTGGTTGCCACGCCCTTCCTCGGCTCCGCCTTCGAGGTGGACGAGCCCAGCCTGGCACGACTGGTGGAGCACTACGAGCGGATCGGCACCACCGGTCTGACCGTGCTCGGAGTCTTCGGCGAAGCGGCCCGGCTCTCCGCCGAGGAGCGCCGCACCGTGCTTGAGGCGGTCGTCGACACCGTCGACCTGCCGCTGGTCGTCGGAGTCACCGGACTCGCCACCGCACCGGTACTGGAGGAGGCCGAGCTGGTCCGCGACGTGGTCGGGGACCAGCTCGCCGGACTCATGGTGCAGGTCAACTCGCCCGATCCGCAGGTGGTCGCGGCTCACCTCGACGCCGTGCACGACGCCACCGGCGCCGGGATCGTGGTCCAGGACTACCCGGAGACCAGCAAGGTCACCATCCGGTCCGCCGACCTCGTCCGCGCCGTCCGAGCGGTCCCCTCGGCGGTCGCGGTGAAGGCCGAGGCCCCGCCCACCCCCGCGGCCGTCGCCAGGCTCACCGCCGAACTGGAGGTCCCGGTCTTCGGCGGCCTGGGCGGTCTGGGCCTGCTCGACGAGCTGGCGGCCGGCGCCGCCGGGGCGATGACCGGCTTCTCCTGCCCGGAGGGCCTGATCGCCTGCGTCGAGGCCTGGCGCAACGGCGGCTACGACGCGGCCCGGGAGGCCTACCTGCCGTACCTGCCGCTGGTCAACTTCGAGGCGCAGGCCGGGATCGGGCTGGCACTGCGCAAGGAGGCCATCCGGCGGCGCGGTCTGATCATGGACTCGGGCGTCCGGCCGCCGGCCGCGCAGCTGCCCGAGGCCCTGATGCCGCAGCTGGAGCGGCACCTCGCCGCGCTGCCCAAGGAGGTGCACTGATGGACCTCGGCATTCGCGGCCGAGTCGCCGTGGTCGCCGCCTCCACCGGCGGCCTGGGCCGCGCGGTCGCCGAGGCGCTGGCCACCGAAGGCGCCTCGGTCGTGGTGGCCGGGCGGCGCGGAGACCTCGCCAAGGAGATCGCCGCCGGGCTGCCGGAGGCGGTCGGCGTCCAGGTCGACCTCACTGCCCCGGACGGCCCGCAGACGCTGGTCGAGGCGGCCCGCGAAGCCTACGGCGACCCCGACATCCTGGTCCTCAACGGACCCGGCCCGCGGCCCGGCACCGCCGCCGACCTGAACACCGGCGACCTCGCCTCCGCCGTGGACTCGCTGCTGCTGGCCCAGCAGCGGCTGGTGGCCCTGACCCTGGAGCCGATGCGCCGTCGCGGCTGGGGCCGCATCCTGGCCATCGGCTCCAGCGGGATCGCCGAACCGCTGCTCGGGCTGGTCCTCTCCAACGCCGGACGGGCCGCCCTCGCCGCCTACTTGAAGACTCTCGCCGCCGAGGTGGCGGCCGACGGAGTCACGGTCAACCTGCTGCTGCCCGGCCGGATCGCCACCGACCGGGTGGCGGCACTGGACGCCGCGCGGGCCGAACGCGAGCAGTGCACGGTCGCGGAGGTCGAGGCCGCCTCGCAGTCAGCGATCCCCGCCGGACGGTACGGCACCCCCGCCGAGTTCGCCGCGGCCGCCGCCTTCCTCTGCGGCACCCCCGCCTCGTACGTCACCGGGACCGCGCTGCGCTGCGACGGCGGCCTGGTCCGCAGTCTGTGAACCCCCGACTTCCCAAGGAACCGCACCCATGAGCACTGTCCTGATCCCCAACCTGATCGGTGGCGTGGAGTTCACCGGCGACGGCCTCGAGCGGTACAACCCCGCCGACCCGGCCGAGTTGGTCGCCGTGGCCCCGGCGTCCGGGACCGAGGCCGTCGACGCCGCCGTGGCAGCCGCCGCCGCGGCGCAGCCGGGATGGGCGGCACTGCCGGCCCCGGCGCGCGGCGCGATCCTGCTGGACGCGGCCGAGATCCTCCGCGGCCGCCACGAGGAGGCCGCCCGCGACCTGGTCCGGGAGGAGGGCAAGACGCTGGCCGAGGCCCGCGGCGAGGTCCGGCGGGCCATCGACGTACTGCGTTTCTTCGGCTCCGAGGGCTGGCGGCTCGGCGGGCAGGTGCTGCCCAGCTCGCTCCCGGACACCATGGTCCACACTCGCCGCGAGCCGGTCGGGGTCGTGGGGCTGATCACCCCGTGGAACTTCCCGATCGCCATCCCCGCCTGGAAGTTGGCGCCGGCGCTGATCGGCGGCAACGCCATGGTGCTCAAGCCCGCCGAGCTCACCCCGGTCTCCACCCGCCACCTCACCGAGGCCCTGGTCCGGGCCGGGCTGCCGACCGGAGTGCTCAACGTGGTGCACGGCTCCGGCGCGATGGTCGGCGAGGCCCTGGTCCGCGACCCCCGGGTGGCCGCGGTCTCCTTCACCGGCTCGACCCGGGTCGGCATGCGCATCGAGCGCGCGGTGCAGGAGCGCCGCGGGCGGGTGCAGGTCGAGATGGGCGGCAAGAACGCCCTGGTGGTGCTCGACGACGCCGATGTCGAGCAGGCCGCGCGGATCGCCGCGGCAGGCGGCTTCGGCCTCACCGGCCAGGCCTGCACCGCCTCGTCCCGGGTGATCTGCACCCCGGGGGCGTACGACGACTTCGTCGCCGCACTCGCCAAGGAGGCGGCCCGCTACCGCCCGGGCGACGGCCTGGCCGAGGGCACCCTGATGGGCCCGGTGGTGAGCGAGCAGCAGCTCGCCACTGTCACCGCCGCCATCGGCGGGGCCAGGACCGAGGGAGCGACCGTCGCCGCGGGTGGCGAGACCCTCGAGGGGCTGATGCTCGCCCCGACCGTGCTCACCGGCCTGGGCCGGGAGAGCGCGGCGGCCCGCGAGGAGATCTTCGGCCCGGTGGTCGCGGTGCTGCCCGCGGCGGACCTCGACGAGGCGATCGACCTGGTCAACGACTCCCGCTACGGCCTGGCCGCCGGCATCTGCACCCGCGACCTGGCCGCCGCCCACCGCTTCGCCGCCGGCGTCCGGGTGGGCGTGGTCAAGGTCAACCGCCCGACCACGGGCCTGGACCTCAACGTCCCGTTCGGCGGTGTCGGCGACTCGTCCAGCAACACCTTCCGCGAGCAGGGAGCTGTCGCGGTGGACTTCTACACCTGGTCCAAGTCGGTCTACCTCGGCTGGGAGAGCTAGCTAGTAGGGCTTGATTAGGTTGGGACGGGCTCGGCATGTCGGGTTGGGTTCAGGGACCTTCGGCATGTCGGGCACGTCCCGGACCAGCAGGCCAGCAGGAGCTGCAGCCCGGCCACGACCTGGTAGGTCGTCAGACCGTGGCCGGTGCTGGCGGGCACAGCCGCTCCAGGGTGCAGAACGCCTGCGCCACCGAGGCCAGCGTGCGATGCCGCAGAAAGCCCTGGTAGGTGCGTCCCTCGAAGTGGCCCAGCCCCAGGGCGGTCTTCAATTCCCGGTAGTCGTGCTCGACCCTGCCGATCTTGGTGGTTGATTCCAACTGCCAACTCGGCTTCATCGCATGGCAGTTGGAATCAACCACCGAGATCGGGCAACGCCAACGCTGCCTGACGGAGGTCACGACGGCTGGCGAACACACAGTCAGCAGATGTGCGGAATTTTTGAATTCTTCATCGGGGTGCCACTTATTGACTGGATGAAAAACTGCTGCTGAAGTGAAGGCCGCTAGCAACCCCCGCGCGCCACAGGAGGGCCACCATGGGCAGTGCCAGAAGAGGGGGAGAATCCGACCTCTCACCACCACCCGACCCCGAGGCCGCGATCGCGGGCGTCGGCCAGCAGGTCAGGGGGCTGCGCAAGCTACGGGGGCTCACCCTGGAGGAGCTGAGCACTCGGGCGTCGGTGAGCATCGGACTGATCAGCCAGATCGAGCGAGGGCGCGGAAACCCGTCCTTCAACACGCTCATCCAGCTGTCACATGCCCTTCGGGTGCCGGTCGGACGGCTCTTCCATGGGACCGAGCAGGCTTCCCCCGTCGTACGGGCCAACCAGCGGCGGACTTTGGACCTCCACGGCTCCGGAGAGCTGGACGTCACCTACGAACTGCTCAGCCCCGGCCTTGCCGGGACCCTGGAAGCGGTGTGGATCGAAGCCCCGCCGGGCTACGACACCTCCAAGTCGCCGTTCACCCACCCGGGTGAGGAATTCGGGATCGTCCTGCAAGGACGTCACCAGATCTTCCTCAATGGCGTCTGCCACGAGCTGGGCCCAGGGGACTCGATCACGTACCCGAGCACCACGCCCCACTGGTACCGCAACGAGGGACCCGAGACGGTCAAGGCCCTGTGGGTGATGACGCCCCCCAACTTGTGAGCCACCCCGCACCACCACCGACCGCGTAGGACATCTCGTGGTCGCAGTGCGCCCCGAGCCCTCCCGACTCGTTCTTGGCGGTTCGATCACGGGAGAGCCCAGGGCTGACTTCTCGATGAGGAGAAATCGTGTCCCAAATTTATCAAGCCGGGCAGGCACCCGACGCGGGCCCGCCCCCCGACACGGGCGCCGACACCACGGGCGCTTCGCTGGACGACGCCCACGGCGCCTCCATCCGCCGGCGCGCGCTGTTCGCGCTCGGGTGCGGCAACACCCTGGAGTGGTATGACTGGCAGGTCTACGGCCTGCTCGCTGTCTCCATGGCTCCGCACTTCTTCCCCAGCAAGGACCCGGCCGCTGGGGTGCTCTCCGCCATGGCCATCTTCGCTGTCGGTTTCGCCGCCCGGCCGTTGGGCGGCATCGTCCTTGGAACGGTCGCCGACCGGATCGGCCGTAAGGGCGTCACCTTGCTCAGCGTCGGTCTCATGGCGCTGGCCTCGTTCATCATCGCTGTCCTGCCCGGCCACGACACCATCGGTGTCTGGTCCGGCGTCATCCTCCTCGTCGCCCGGCTCGTCCAAGGCTTCTCGACCGGCATCGAGGCCCCGCTGAGCACCGCGTACGCGGTGGAACTGGTGCCCAAGGACCGAGTCGGCCGAGCCGCGGGCACCATGTCGGCCTTTGTCAACGTGGGTCTTTTCGCCGCCGCCCTCGTCCCGTTCATCCTCAGCTCCGTGCTCGGCGACGCCGCGCTGAACGAGTGGGCGTGGCGGCTGCCGTTCGCGCTCGGCGGCATTGCCGGCATCGTCGTCGTGCTGATGCGCCGCGGCCTGCCCGAGACCCTCGGCAAAGAGAAGGCGCAGCGAACTGCGCAGCAGCAGGCCGCCGGGACCAGTCCTTGGCGCGGAGTCGGCAGTAACCTGCTCGGCCTGTTCACCATCATCTTCGTGGTCGCCGCCGCCCAGGCATTCAACTACGGCTGGGCCGTCGGCCTGCCCGCCCGCGCTCAGGCCGTCTTCCACGAGTCGCCGCACCAGGTGTTCCTGGTGACCTCGCTGTACTCGCTCATGACCGTTGCGCTGGCCCTGGCCGTCGGCCGTTTCGCCGACCGGGTGCAGTTGGGCCGACTCTTCGTGTGGCTCCGACTGCTCGCCATCCCCGTGGTGTTCCTGATGCTGGCCTACCAGGGCGGTGTCGGCTCCCTGGGCGTGATCCTCATCGGCGGAGGTATCGTCCTTGCCGCCAACATGACGCTGTACAACGCCGTCTCGGCGAGCCTGATGCCGCAGCACTCCAGGGGCGTGGGAACCGGGCTCGGCTACGCCATCGGCGTCGCCCTGTTCGGCGGGACCGCGCCCTACCTGATGCAGTGGCTGGCGCCCCGCGGCCTGTACCCGGCCTTCCCGATCTACGTGGCGGGACTCAGCGCGATCAGTGTCGTCCTCTACCTGACCGCCCGCCGCAGCGGCCGGATCTACCTGTAACAACACGTCTGCCGTCCTTGGTGCCCCGCCGCGCGCGGCGGGGCACCCCGAGCGCCCTGACGTGAATTGCGAGGTCCCGTTCGGCGGGTCAAGGAGTCCTCCACCAACACCTACCGGGAGCGGGGATCCACCGCGCTGGACTTCTACACCTGGACCAAGTCGGTCTACGTCGGTTTCGAGGGCTGACCAACCGCACACGCCCTGACCGGTCCCGGCATCCACGCCGCAACGGATCGCCGAGACCGGTCGGCACCCCCTGTTACGGGCATCCGCCCGCCCTGCCGCCGGGCAGGCCCCACCTCCGTCACCGGGTAGGACATGACACTCACCTCCGACGACCTGCGAGCACTGCCCAAGGGCCACCTCCACCTCCACCTGGAGGGCGCGATGCGGCACGAGACCGCCCAAGAACTGGCCGAACGCCACGGCCTGCCGCTCCCGGACCCGGGCTCGTACACGGACCAGGCCGGCTTCGTAGCCGCCTACGAATCCGCCCGCAACCTCATCCGCAGCCTCGACGACCTCGCGCGGGTGACCCGCGAGATCATTGAGGATGCCGCCGCCACCGGCGTCGCCTGGACCGAGCTGTACAGCGTCCCCTACAGCTACGCCGGCCGCCTCGGCCCCGCCGAGAGCGTCGTCGAGGCCATGCTCGACGGGCTGCACCAGGGCGCGCGGGCGACCGGATCCGGTGCCGGCCTCGTGCTGGCGCACAACCGGGCCCGATCCCTCGACGACGCCGCCGCGACCGCTGCGATCGCCCGCCGGTACGCCGGGCACGGCATCGTCGCCTTCGGCCTGGCCGGCAACGAGGCCGCCTACCCGGCCGCCCTCTTCCGCGAGGTGTTCGCCTCCCTGAAGGACAGCGGGCTGCTGCTGGTACCGCACGCAGGTGAGGGCGCCAGCGCGTCGAGCGTCCGCTCAGCCTGGCAGGACCTCGGCGCCCACCGCATCTCGCACGGCATCTCCGCCGTCGAGGACCCCGTCCTGGTGCGCCTCCTCGCCAAGCACCGGGTCTGCCTAGACATCTGCCCCACGAGCAACGTCCGCCTGGGCGCCGTCCCGAACCTGGTCCAACACCCCCTGCCGCACCTGCTGGCCGCCAACGTGCCGGTTTCCCTGGGGAGCGACTGCCCCGTCTTCTTCGGCGTGGACATCGTCGACGAATACCTGGCCGCCCACCGGGACATGGGCTTGTCCGCCCTCCAGCTGGCCGAAATCGCCCGCGACTCACTGCGCTACAGCGCAGCGCCGGACGAGATCAGGGGCGCCGCCCTCGACGCGGTCGAGACCTGGGCGGCAGCGCACACCACGCCCGGTTGAGCATCCTGGGCCCCGCGCGCCACGGCTGCGGGGCAGTACACCCTGCCCTTGCCGAAAACTCATCCGCCCTGGTGGTAGCTGGTGTGCGGGATGTCGACCGCGGTCGCTCGCGCCGGCATCCTCACGTGGCTGTCGATCACCGCGGCATGATGATCGACTGTGCTGCTACGACTCAACACCGTTGCGTTTACCTGCGAGCGCGGGGTGGGTGCAAGTCCGTTTTCACGGCAGCCTTCGACGCTGTGCTGACCGATGCCGGGCTGGAGATCGTCACCAGCGGCATCCGGATACCGCGGATGAACTCCGTGATGGAGCGCTGGATACAGACCTGCCGGCGTGAGCTGCTGGACCGCACCCTCATCTGGGACCAGCGCCATCGGCTCCATGCCCTACGCGAATTCGAGTTGTACTACAACGGGCACCGGCTGCACCGAGCCCTGAATGAAGCCGCCCCACTCCGCCCGCGGCCCGCACCGATTTCCGAACCAGGGCAGATCAGACACCTGGAGATCCGTGGACGAGATCGGCTCGGGGGAGCCCTTCGCGAGTACCAACATGTGGCGTGAGCAGGCCGGATGACTTTTCGGCACCCGCAATGTCCGGCTGAATCAGTACCTGGACAAGACGCTGAATCTCATCGCGGCACGCACCGAACACCAGCGGTTCAGTAGCGCATTGGACAAGCTGGCAAGCGAACTGGGCGAGCTCACCTGCGTCGTCGACGTCGCGGCCGCTGATGCTGCGACTGCGCTAGGAGCGCGTCTCAGTAACCGGCAACTGTTCAGGTGAGTGGTCGTGATCGGGCGTGATCGCGGTGATGGTCTGGGGTGCTCGGAGGTGTCGTGTGCCGCTGGGCTCGTGGCTCGGTGGGGGCCGGTGTGTCCGAGCGGTCAGCCGGTCGCGGCAGCGAGTCCCGTGATCTCGGCGTGTCGGAAGATCTTGCGGAGATTGTGGCAGGCGGCCGGCAGGCGCCACTCGCCGCGGGCCCCGTCTTCGCCCCGCAGGAGGAGTTGGCGGCCGTTCTGGCAGGTCATGATCTGGCCGAAGACGGGTTCGATGATCGCCTTGCGGCGGGCGTAGGCGGCTTTGCCGGGCTTGGTCCGCAGCTTGCGGGCCATATGCTCCTTGAGCGTGGCGTTCTTGGGGATACGTCCGCGGGGTGCGGGCGGGACCTGTTCGTCGTGGGCCAGGCGGCCGGTGGCCATGAACGTGTCGGTGCCGCAGGCCAGTTGGCGGTCCTTCGCGGCTTCCAGGTTGGCCTCGCTCGCGGGCGTGGGCCAGCGAGTCGAACCGTTGGGGATAGTCCGACATGTACTTCGTGGTCTTGAACTGGGCCTCGCTGTAGGGGTTGTCGTTGGAGACCTTCGGCCGCGAGTGCGACCTTGTCACCCCGAGATCGATCAGCAGCTGGGAGACCTTCTTGCTCGTTATCGACGTGCCGCGGTCCGCGTGCACCGTCTCGGGCACGATCCCGTTGCGGGCGATGATCTCGCGGATCAACTCCTCAGCCCGCTCGGCCGATTCGGCGAGTTCAACGGTGTGGCCGACGATGTAGCGGCTGAAGATGTCGATGATGACGTAGGCGTGAAACCAGATGCCCTTGGCCGGTCCGGCCGCCTCGGTGATGTCCCAGGTGACCACCTGCGACGGGGCGGTCGCCACCAGCTAGGGCACCGTCTTGGCGGGGTGGGTGGCCTGTCTTCGGCGCCCCCCGGACTGGCCCTTCTCGCGCAGGATCCGGTACATCGTGGAGACGGAGCAGTGGTAGCGCCCGGCATCCAGCTCGCGAGCCCAGATCTGGGCGGGCGGGAGTTCCACGTACTCGTCGCAGTTCATCAACTCCAGTACTGCGGCCCGTTCCTCGGCCGTCAGAGCCGAGGGCTGGACTTGCGGTTTCCTGGGTTTTCGCTCCGGTGGGGGCCGCAGCCTGCGGTAGTGGGTGGCCCGCGAGCGGCCGGTCAGCCGGCACGCGGCGGTGATGCCCAGTGCGCGCTCGACGCCGGCAAAGGCATCGTCCGTGACCGGGCCGGCGGCGGGCGTCAGTCCGCGCCCTCGGAGATCATTTCCAAGAGCGCGGAAGCTTTTCCCATGACCTCCAACGCGGCCTTGTTCCGCGCCAGTTCCTTCTCCAGACGCTCCACCTGGCGGCGCAGTTTCTCGTTCTCCGCCTCGGCAGCAGACTTCTTCGGTCGGGCCGGGCTGGTCCGCTGGTCGACCAGCTTCTCCAGGGCCCCGGCATCCCGCGCGGCCCGCCGCTCCTTCACGTGCGAGTGGTACAGCCGCTCGCGGCGCAAGATCGCGCCCTTCTCGTTCTTGGGCACCGCGTCGTACTCGGCCACGATCCGCAGCTTGTACTCGGGGCTGAAGGTGCGGCGCTTCGGCCGGGGAGCCGGGTCGGATCCGGCGGGCTTGGTGCTGGTCATGAGGGGGTGGTTATCCTGTCGTGCCCTCTCAGGCTAACCCGCCGAAGCGGGGCGTCTCGCCAAAGGCTGACAGAGAGGGCGGCAGGCGCCCATGCCGTGATCAACGATCTGACCGACACCGACGCGCTCGTCAAGCTCATCACCACAGACAACCTGTAGTACGAGGTTCGTCAGGTCACAGGGCACACAGGCGGGATCGGCAGCCGGAGCATGCGCGGCTATGGATCCGAGACTGACCCGAATGGCATCGAACTGGTCCCACCGGCTGTGCAGTTGCCGCAGGGGCGTGATTGCGCAGGCCCGCGGTTGCGGGCTGGGCGCGAGCGCAGTGATCAGGAACTTCCCTCAAAAAAAACCGTATTCTTCTCCGATCACCTGGCGGTGGGGTGCCTGGTCACGAGTCACTGGGTGACTGAGTGCGGCGTTTACGTCGGGGGTGTTGGCGTGGCGATCGCGGTCGGTGTGGGCGGCGGTACGGAGGAACTGGCCGGTCTGAAGGAATGGCTGGAGCACGAACCGGAGCTGCGAGGACGCGTGCGGCTGGTTCCGGCGGCACCGCCGAACGGGGTGATGGGCGGTGCCTTTGACCACCTCGTGGCGATGCTCGGTTCCGTCGGGGGCTGGCGCTGGCCCGCTCCTTGCCGGTCTGGCTTCGTCAGCGGCGTTCGTCGGTGGACATCACGGTGACCCGGCCGGACGGCCGCAGCGTGGAGATCAAGGCGGATCAAGCCAAGGACGCCGACGCGTTGATCCGGGAGGCGCTGCGGGAGAGCGGTGACGCACCGGGGAGGGCTGAGGGTGCGGTTACCCGATCCTGACACCTCACGGGCCGTGATCATCGGTACCCGCACCTATGACATGGCGTCCGAGCTGGAGGAGCTTCCCGGAGTTACCGGCAACATCAACGGGTTGGTGTCGGCGCTCAGCAACCGTGCCTTCCGTTCAGCGAGATCCCTCGCGAACGTCATTTCGTCGGCGTCCGTCCTGACCCACTTCCGGAGAAAATCGACCGAGATCCCCGTGAGCCGGCCGCCCGACGCCTGTACTCCGTCGGTGAGGACCTTCATCAGCCCGGTATCGGATCCGCCCCACACCAGGGGGTAGCCGGCCCTGACGATGAGCGCCCCGAACTCGCGGGTCGGCTGGGTGTAGAGCTCGTCGAGGTCAGTGGCTGAGAGGAAGGCACCGATGTTCATCGGGGTGGGCGCTGTTGCAGTCATGACCCGAATGTATGAGCGCGTCGACCCACACGTGCGGACCATTTTCTGAGCAAATGACCGGACCACTTCGCGCCGAACGGCCAGGCGGGCCCCTGGGCGCCGCCTGTCAGACCGGTTGCACCGCGAAGCGCCACGTCGCATGCTCGGGGCGCCACGCTCGGTCGTGGAGGGGAAGCTGAAGCAGAACGTGGAAGCGCTCCCGTTGAGTGAGGGGTCGGCCGCTTTCGCCCGGGTGTCCGCCGGGCAGGCCGGCGGCAAGAAGATCGTGCTCACGTGAGCACATCCACGACGGGGCGTCGCCCGGCCCTGCCACCGACTCACAGCACCCGTCGGAGACGGCACGGCCGCGTACGCAGCCGTGCCCACCAGGCGAGGGCGCATCAGCCGGTCGGGCCGATTCACGGTGGCGCCACCGGGGGAGGGCGCCGACCGCCGGTCGGGGTTCCGGCGCGTTGGGTAGCGCGGCGGGCGTTCGGAGTCCGCCCGGCACCGACTCCTATCGTCTTGCCTGCATCCGGGCCCGGGCCGCCGAGTGCCGCTGTCGCCGTCAGCGCTGCAGTCACTGCCTCGACGGCAACTCCTTGTGAGCACCGCTTTAGGAGTTCGATCCGACTCCGCTCAGGCTGCTGCCGTCGGCTGGTGCGACGGCCGGACAGAGACGCTGATGTACGCCCTCGTTCGGCGTCGTTGATGTCAGCCGTGGATATCAGGAGCCTTCTGATCCGTAGCTCTACAGAGATCGGTCAGCGGGGGTCATAGAGGTCGCCGCACGGTCCCTCGCAGTGGCTGACGGTCATGGTCGGTCTCGGTGCTCTCCAGCGACAGAGTTCTTCAGGGTGGTCACATCACCTGAATGGCTGCCGTGATTCCCGACCATTCCGATCACGTGCCCGAGGGTTGTGGCACCCCGCTCCGATGCTGCCCGAATGCGGTCCCATAGTGGGCGGCGGTCAACGACGCATCTTGTCCGACGGCACGTGATGTAACGTCAGTCTGCATTTGGCAAATGGCTACTGAGTGCACGTCAGACATTGATCTCAAAGCCTCAAAGGCAGGTTCGGCAGCCGTGTGGCGGCGCAGCGAACTGGGTCGCTTCTCTACTGCCTTGGGGGCATCTGCCGAGGTGTCACACACCCATGCGAGGGTCGTCTCATTTGTGCTTGAACGCGCACTCTTAGACCGATCTAGGTAGATTCACACGGGGCGAGAGGTTCTGATCGATCAACCCAATCCACGCCGGATTGCCCAATAGGTCCCACCTCAGCTGCATGAATGTCTTCGGTGCCGTTGGGGCCGATCTCAGGCAACCGATGGGCTGCGAAGTCCTTCCGGCGCATCCAGTCACACAGGAGGTACGTCATGAGCGCTTTCTCGATCTTCAACGGCCGCGGAGGCCGAGGTGGTGGCCGCGGTGGCCGAGGTGGTGGCCATGGCCGCCGTGGCGGCCACGGCGGCCACGGCGGCCACGGCAGCCACGGCGGACGTGGCGGACGTAGCGGACGTGGCGGACGACGTGGCGGCCGTGGCGGCCGCTACTAAGCATCGCCACCTCATCTGAGGATCGTCATCGGGGGGCGACGGCGCGTTCCGTCCGTCCCCCCTTCCGCAGCATGCCCCCACCCGGCTCCCTCCGCGAGAAGGTGACCCCGCTTGGCGTACGCGACACACGCCGACCCGGCTGACACCAAGCCCGTGTCCCCGGCAGCCGAGGACAGTCCAGTGCCCCTTGCGGCGGCCGTGTCTTCGGCCGACGCGTTCCGCCGCTTCTGGCCCTGGGCACGCCCCGACCGGTACCGGCTCGCCGCGAGTGCCATCCTCCTCATCGCGGGGTCCGCGGGTGAAGTCGCTTCGGTGTGGCTCTTCAAGAACCTGGTCGACCAAGTCCTGATCCCCCACCGGTTCACAGCGTTCCTGCCGCTGGCCGGACTCATGGCCGTCGTGGCTGTGGTCGGGGCGCTGCTGACCTTTGCGGGCGAGTACCTGGCCACCTGGGTCGCCGAGCGCTTCCTCCTGCGTCTGCGCACCTCGGTCGTGGAACATCTGCACAGCCTGCCCCCCGACATCCTTCGAACCCGCAGGCACGGCGACGTGGTGGCGCGGCTGACCTCGAATATCTCCCAGATCGAGGAGTTGGTGGCGTCCGGTCTGATCTCATCGGGCTCGGCAGTGATCAGCCTGCTGTTCTTCGTGGCGGCTGCCTTCTATCTGAGCTGGCCGCTCGCCCTGGCGGCTCTCGCCGCTACGCCGTTCTTCTGGCTCGCGGCCCGGCTGTTCAGCGCCCGCATCCATACCCTGTCACGCGAGGCCCAGCGGTGTGAGGGCAGCCTCACTGCCGTGGTCGAGGAGAGCCTCACCTGCTCCGCCCTGGCTCATGCCTACAACCGCCAGGCCCACGAGGTCGAACGGGTCCGCCGGGAGGGGGAGGCCCTGCTGCGGGCGGAGCTCTCCACGGCACGAGTGGCACATTTGTACCCGTCGCTGCTGAACGTGTTCGAAGTGGTGGGCGCGCTTGCCGTGGTGGGCCTTGGTGCCTTCGAACTGACCCGGAACGCGCTGACCTTGGGCGGACTGCTCGCCTTCGCCGCTTTCCTGGCCCAGCTTTTCGGGCCCGTGCAGGAACTCTCCGGCCTGGCCTCGGTGTTCGGCTCAGCCAGCGCGGGCGCCGAACGTGTCATCGAACTGCTCGACATGCGCTCCCCGGTCCGCGAGCGCCCCGACGCCCCTGCACTCGCCCATGTGCAGGGACGTGTTGAGTGCCTGAGCGTTGCGGCGGTCTACCCGTCAAACCGGCGCGGACCGGTGCTGCGCGACGTCAGTTTCAGTGTCGCGCCTGGCGAAGTGCTCGCGATTATGGGCCCGAGCGGCGCGGGCAAGTCCACCCTCGCCAAATTGCTGGTGCGTTTCATGGACCCGGATTCCGGATCGGTACGCTTGGACGGGGTCGATCTCCGGGACGTGACGACGGCCTCGGTACGCGCGGCGGTCACCCTCCTCCCCCAACACGCCCAGCTCTTCCATGCGACCATCCGCGACAACATCGCCTACGGTCGGCCCCGAGCCACGATGGCGGAGATCGTCCAAGCGGCCAAGGACGCCGACGCCCATGAGTTCATCACCGCCCTTCCCGACGGCTACCTGACCACCATTGGGGAAAACGGATTCCAGCTGTCCGGAGGCCAGAGCCGGCGCATCGCCATCGCCCGGGCCTTCCTGCGAGCGACCCCGGTCCTCATCCTCGACGAGCCAACCGCCGGCCTCGACCACCAGGCGGCCGCGCATGTCCTTGCCCCGCTACGGCGGCTGATGGCCGGTCGCACCACGATCCTGATCACCCACGACCAGGCCCTGGCTCAGCACGCGGACGCCATCCACATCTTGCACGGGCCAAGAGTGGAGGTCACTCGGATCCTGGAGCACTAGTTTGGAAGACGCCGTATGCGTCAGTGGGTCAGTCGTTGGTATGGGCAGGAGGTCGGGCATGGGCTACTGGTTGTACGCGTTCTCGGGTTGTCCCGACGCCGGGAACTACCAGGAGATTGCGATTGAGGGAGAACCGGGCGAGGTCGTGGTGCGGGCGCGCCCGGGCGGCCTCGCTGTCATGGACGGGTACGTGCTGGAGAGCCTCGACGATCTGATGATGGTTGCCCACTTCAAGTGGGTGGCTAGTGGGGACCCGTCCACAGTGATGCCGGCCCTGTGTGAAGCGTCTGGATTGCCGCTGGCCCCCGACGCCAGACGCGGTCAGTGAGCGTGGACAGCATGGAGTGGTACACGAGGGACGAAGGTCGGTGGAACGACTTTGGCCGGCAGTTTAAATGACCCAGTCAAGCGCCGCCGCGCTCGGCTCCTGGAGCACTAGTTTGGAAGACGCCGTATGCGGATGGCGGCTGACCTAGCAACTCCCTGACCTGGTCCGGAGCGCGATCGGTGCCGCTGTTCCCCGCGAATCCCCGCTGCGTCCCGCCGGGCCGGGCACGCAACGGGCACGGAAGGCACGGCCGGCCCTCTGCTTTTCAGGCGAGTTGATCGCGCGGCCAGGATCATGATCCGACCCAACAACGACAGACGTCGACACCCCGTGACATACCGCTGCGTACGCTGACGTCCGTTGTCGTTGCCGTCAGAGGCCGTTGGGTGGTGATGGTCTGGGGCACAGCCAGACTGGTCAGGGGCGGCCATTCCGGCCGCTCCGAGACCCCGAATGGCCGCTGTCGGGCAGGCTCGGTTACTGCGGTTGCGGTACCTGGCTGCTGTACCGCAGGATCCCGGCGGGGGTGACTATGGAACAGCATCGGTTGGTACAGCTGCTGGCTGGTGACGACGAGGCATCCGCAGCTGCCCTGGATGCCCTCCGCAGCGGCGGTACCTACGTCGTATGGGATGGGATCCTCCCCGCAGAGCGCCATGCCCGTACCTTTGCGATCCGCCTTCGGTACATGCGACGGAAGGGCATTGAGACTCAGGGCCTGGACCGAGCGGTGCAGCTCCTTGGCCGGCATGACCAGCCGGTGCGCGTCGGTCAGATCACAGCTGCCGACCGCACATGGATCTTCACGCTTTTCCTCACCGAAGATGGCAGCGCGCTGGTGGCCTGTGCTGGCGTACGGCAGGCGGGCGAGCAAGCACCGCTTTAAAGGGGAGGCGGCCTTCTTCGGGCCGGTCGGACGGCTGCCCGTCGCGGTCGCGTGTCCGGGTCGGGCGGTCAGGTGGAAAGGGCGGGCGCGGATTCGGCGGCTTCGGTGAGTCGGGCAGTCAGCGCCTCAAAGGGCTGGGGGTCCTGCAGGGCTCGGCTGACGAGGAGGGCCCCTTCCATTCCGGTCACGGCCAGTGCTGCCAGTTCCTGAGCGTTTTCGGGCTGCAGTCCCTTCTCTACGAGGCGTGCTGACATGGTGGCGATCAGGTCCTGGAAGCCCCGGCGGGTGACCGCGGCCAGGCGCGGGGTTGTACTGGCCATCTCCATAACGATGGGGGCCACCGGGCACCCCTCGCGGTAGTCGCTGGCCACGATCTGGTCGCGGAAATGCGCGACGAAGCCTGCGAGCACGGCGGACGCGCTCGACTCTCGGTCGGTCAGCCGGTTGATCAGTGCGATCAGGTCGGCCGTGTGAGCGATGGCGACCTCGGCGGCGAGCTCCTCCTTCCCGCCGGGGAAGTGGAAGTAGACCGAACCGCGAGGCGCGCTCGACTCGGCCAGGATGTCGGCGACCGAAGTGCCGAGGTAGCCGCGTTCTCGGAAGAGGCGGCGGGCGGCGGTGATCATCTGTTGCTTCGCGGAGCTTTGGCGTGGCATGACGCGATTATATGCCATCAGGTACGGCAACCCAACCGGTTCGGTCCGCCTTGATCCCTTCTACCTGCATTGACAACTATGACGGACGACATATAACGTCCTGAGTGTTGAACCAGCCTCGGGCCTTCGGGGACGTGCGATGTAGGACGAGGGCGCGACCGCGTCACCGATCCAGTCGTGACGGAGGCGGAGGCGGTTGACCTTGTCGGCGAGATCGTCCCGACGGCGGCTCCCGACGTGAAATCATCGAAATCACCTCTCACATGGGAATGAGCCTTTCCCGGTAACCGGTCGTCGCTCGCTGTGATCGCTGGGCTGTGCTGTGCCGCTGCCGTCGCCAAGTCCGCGCAGCCGTAAGGCCCCTG
>NZ_JBSFJX010000112.1:0-25293 GCF_053598275.1 Streptomyces sp. NPDC001156
CTGCCGCACAACTGGCGCTGGCAGCACGCTTGGAGACACCTCTTCGACACCGTCCACGCCCCACCCGAACCCGGCTGACAGCCCCTGCCCACCCGCCCGCCAGGGCCCGACCGGAACCGAACCTGTGGAAAAGCTGGGCAGACCAGCGGATACCACGTGCCCAGGCACAGACACCAACCCGGAACCCGCTCAAAATCCCGTCAGAAGATCCATTTCAGGCCACGTCGGTGGATCAAGGCTTAGACCTGGGCGGCGGTACCTTCGACGTCAGTCTCCTCGACGTCGGCGATGGCGTGGTCGATGCGCGGTCCACGGCGGGCGACAGCCACCCGTGCGGCGACGGGCTTCGACCAGCGCCTGGTGGACCACCTCGCCGACAAGTTGCAGCAGGACAACGGCATCGACCTGCGCAAGGCCCCGCACGCGCTGCAGCGACTGTTCGAGGCTGTGGAAAGGGCCAAGACCGAGCTGAACTCGGTGACCCGAACACAGTTCGCCTGGCGAGCTCAACCTCGTCAAAAGGTCGACATCGACCGGTCGCCGGCGCTCGCGCAGCGGTTCCAGGTCATGGCGGTGCCGACCCTGGTCCTGCTCGACACAGGAGTGGAGATGCCCCGGGCTGGTGCCGCCCCCACCCCGGAGCTGCGCCGCTGGGTGGAGGAGACCATTGCGGGCCGCGGTTGAGCGGTCCCGCCCACGGAAGGATGACCCTCATGGCCACGATTCCCGACCCGCACCTGGCGATGGTGCGCCCAGTGACGCCCCGTACCCCGGAGGGCTGCCAGGAGTGCCTCATGGAGCGTTCCCCCTGGGTGCACCTGCGGCTCCGCCTCACCTGCGGGCACGTCGGCTGCTGCGACTCCTCGCCCCTCAAGCACGCCAGGCGGCACGCGGGCAGCGCCGGTCACCCCATTGTGCAGCCCTTCCAGCCGGGAGAGGACTGGCGCTGGTGCTACGTCCACGAGGCCCTGGTCTGATGAACACGGCCGAGCACAAGCACGGTGCGGTCCGCGAGACACCGGACCGATACGGGGCGTTCCCGCGCTTGGCGCCGGAGCAGCTGGAGGACCTGACCGCGCACGGTGAGCGCCGCAGGACCGCCGAGGGCGAGGTGCTGTACCGCGAGGGCGAGCCGTTCCGGGAGTTCCTCGCGATCCTCAGCGGGACCGTCGAGATCCTCCACGACCACGGCGGGCCCGACGA
This sequence comes from Streptomyces sp. NPDC001156, assembly GCF_053598275.1. NCBI lineage: Bacteria > Bacillati > Actinomycetota > Actinomycetes > Kitasatosporales > Streptomycetaceae > Streptomyces > Streptomyces sp. NPDC001156. The sequence goes on from NZ_JBSFJX010000112.1 coordinate 1,204, forward strand.
GCGCACGGTGGCGGTGCACGGACCTGGCAGGTTCCTGGGTGAACTCGGGCTGCTGGAGGGCCAGGCGGCGTTCGACACCGCCGTGGTGCGCGAGGCGGGCGAGATCCTGGCCGTACCGGTGGAGCGGCAACGCGCCCTGGTCGGCCGCGACCCCGTCCTCGGCGACCTGATCCTCCGCGCTTACCTGGGCCGCCGGTATCTGCTCATCGGCCTCGGCGCCGGCTTCCGGATCCTGGGGTCGTGTTATTCACCGGACACGCTGCGGCTGCGTGAGTTCGCCGCCCGCAACCGGCTGCCCCACCGCTGGGTAGATCTGGAGAAGGACAAGGAGGCGGAGGCGCTGCTGCGTCGGTTCTCCATCCGTCCCGAGGAGACTCCGGTCGTCATCTGGAAGGGCGAGCGGGTGCTGCGCAATCCGAGCAACGCCGAACTCGCCCGGCTCATCGGGCTGCCCGCCCCCTCGCCGGAGGCCGGGCGGTGCGACGTAATGGTGGTCGGTGCGGGCCCTGCGGGACTCGCCGCCGCCGTGTACGGTGCCTCCGACGGCCTCACCACGGTCACCGTCGACGCCGTGGCCACCGGAGGCCAGGCAGGTACCTCGTCTCGCATCGAGAACTACCTTGGCTTCCCAGCGGGCATCTCCGGGGGCGAGCTCATCGAACGTGCGGTGCTCCAGGCCCACAAGTTCGGTGCCCGCCTCATGGTGCCGGCCCAGGTCAGCGGGCTCACCCCGCAGGACGACGAGTACGTCGTCACCTTCACAGACGGGTCCCGGGCCCGGGCGGGCGCTGTGGTGCTCGCCTCGGGCGTGTGGTACCGCAGGCTCGAGGTGCCCGGCATCGACCGCCTGGAGGGCATCAGCGTCTACTACGCGGCGACGGTCCACGAGGCCAGTCTCTGCCAGGCGGATCCGGTCGCCGTGGTCGGCGGCGGGAACTCCGCCGGGCAGGCGGCGCTGTTCCTCGCGAACCACGCCTCCAGGGTCCACCTTCTCGTCCGGGGCGGTGCCCTCAACGCGGACATGTCGCGCTACCTGGTGGACCAAGTGGTACGGCACCCGAAGATCGAGGTACTGCTCCACACCGAAGTCCGGGGCGTCTCCGGGGAGGAGAAGCTGGAGTCGCTGATGGTGGAGAACAACGCAAGCAGTGAGCGCCGGGAGCTGCGGGCCGCGGCGCTGTTCGTGTTCATCGGGGCCCAGCCGCGCACGGAATGGCTCAGGGGCGTGCTGGCCCTGGACGAGAAAGGCTTCGTCCTCACCGGTGCCGACGCCCATGCGGCGGCCGACGCTACCCGGTGGGCCTCGCTCGGCCGTGGTCCGTTGCTGCTGGAGACCACCCTTCCCGGGGTCTTCGCCGCCGGCGACGTCAGGAGCGGCTCGGTCAAACGGGTGGCCTCGGCGACCGGTGAGGGTGCCATGGCGATCCGCCTCGTGCATGAGCACCGGGAGCACACAGGCAACCTAGTTCGCACCGCGGGCCCCGAGGGGCGTCGGCCGGTGGCGGGCCGGTCCGTGTCCTGGCGCTGACCCTCCCCCTGACGGACCCTGTAGGCGGCCCGACCCACCACACGGTGGTCCTCTCAGCGGGCGCCCAGCGCACCGCCGACAGTTCCCCTGGACGGGATGAACCGGGCGAGGGAGAGGTAGCAGCCCGCATCGGGCTGGTGCCCGACGAGCGGGCCCAACGACTCCGGTGTGAGCAGGAACGCCGCGGTGACATGGGCGAGCACGAACAGCGTGGCGTAGAGGCAGGTGATGCCGATGAACAAGGTGATCACGGTGACGAGGTTGAACAGGCGGGCCTGCTGCCGGGCGATCTCGTCGCGCGGACGATCCCACAGTTCATGGTCGACTACCAGCCAGCCGACCAGCGCGGTGATCGACAGCAGGGTGAACACCGCGTCGCGGAGCGGCCCCACCTAAAGGGTGACCCGCCAGATGTCGCTGCTGACGAGGCCGAGCGCCGCGGTGGCGAACACGCCGGCGAGCGCTCGCAAGAGGCCGGTGAACAGCAGCCAGGGCCGGTTGACGCGAACCCCGCTTCACGCCGCGGAATACTGGACGTTGTCCTGGTTCGTCGCTTCGGTCGCCACCGTGGGCGGGGCGCTGGGATCAGGCTTGGGGAGCGACGAGGCGATCCGGGCAGTCGCCTACTCCAAGCGCGAACGGGAACGTCGTCACATGCTCCATGACGACCACGGTGACCAGCCCCTGAAGTGAACCGATACCGGCGCAAATGGCTCCCGGACGCGCGTGTCGGCATCGCCGCTCACCGCTGGCCGGCGTGCCGGTAGTTCGGGCTACACGCGGCGGTCCTTCGGACCAGCCCACGCCCGCTGAATTAGGCAGTTTCGTTTGGATCAGCTGGTCGATCGGTGCGTCGTCGTTTCGCGTCGGGGGTCGACGGGGACTCGGACGGCACGCCTCCGGAGCGCCGGGGCTCCGCCTGGCGGGCCGGCGGTGGCATCACCGTTTCACCTGAACCGGGTGAACGGCCCGCAGAGGCGTGCCGGAGCCACGGACCCCGTCGTACCACCTTCCGGGAGTCAGGCTCTTTGCGCCCTCTCCATCACCACCATGCCCCGACATCAAGGAAAGTCATCATGAAGGCAGCGGTATATGAAGGTCCGCGAACGGTCGCGGTGAAGGACGTACCGGACGCGAAGATCGAACACCCCTGCGACATCATCGTCAAGATCACCACCACCAACATCTGCGGTTCGGATCTGCACATGTATGAGGGCCGCACCTCGTTCGAGCCTGGCCGCACCCTGGGACACGAGAACATGGGCCAGGTCGTGGAGGTCGGCTCGGCCGTCCGCAAGGTCCAGGTCGGCCAGTATGTGGTCCTGCCCTTCAACATCGCCTGCGGCTTCTGCAAGCAGTGCGAGCGGGGTCTGACCAACTACTGCCTGACCATGCAGCCGGAACCGGCCCTCGCCGGAGCCGCCTACGGATTCGCCGACATGGGCCCCTACCAGGGCGGCCAGGCGGAACTGCTGCGCGTGCCCTACGGCGACTTCAACGCGCTGCGTCTGGGCGAGGACGCCGCCGACCGGCAGACCGACTATGTGATGCTCGCCGACATCTTCCCCACCGGCTATCACGCCACCGAGATGGCCCACGTCAAACCTGGCGACCAGACGATCGTCTTCGGGGCCGGTCCCGTCGGGCTGATGGCGGCCTACTCCGCCCTCCTCAAGGGCGCCGGCCGTGTCTGGGTAGCCGACTACCAGCCCGACCGGCTGCGCAAGGCGGAGGAGATTGGGGCCATCCCGATCAACACCGCCGAGCAGAAGCCGGCGGAGGTCGTCAAGGAGGCCACCCTCGGTCTGGGCGCCGACAACGGCTGTGAGTGCGTCGGCTACCAGGCACACGACCCCGAGGGACACGAGGACGCCAGCCTCACGCTCAACGGACTGATCGATTCGGTCAGGTTCACGGGCGACATCGGCGTGGTGGGCGTATTCCTGCCCGAGGACCCCGGCGGTGCCGAGGCCCAAGGGGAGCTGGAGGCGCAGGGCAAGGTCCCGATCGACTTCGGCATGATGTGGTTCAAGGGCCAGCACATGGGCACCGGGCAGGCGCCGGTGAAGAAGTACAACCGGGCGCTGCGGGATCTGATCGCCGGCGGGAAGGCGAAGCCGAGTTTCGTCGTCTCCCACGAGCTCAGCCTGGACGAGGCCCCCACTGCCTACGAGCACTTCGACGCCCGTGACCAGGGCTGGACCAAGGTGGTCCTGCATCCGAATGGACACGGTAACGGCCACAAGCGGTAAGGGACCCCAGGCCGCCGTCCTGCCTGTTTCCCCCGGACCGGTCCGGGGGAACGGGGGGCGATCGGCCCCGGCTCCGGCCGGGGCTGGACGGGCAGCGATCGCCTGCGCTCCGGTCGGACCTGAACCAGCGGCGATCGCCCGCGCTCCGGCGCGGTGGGACGGACGGAGGACGCCTCCCGCGGTCCAGCTTGACGGGCGCGTACTCGACAGGCGGGGTCTGGATCCGTTCCTAAAGTCAAAGCCATGGATCTGCAGGTGATGCACCCGTCAAGCCCATGCTCACCAAGGTGGTGGCGAAGATCCCGCCGGACATGCAGTGCGAGGCGGCCCTCGGGACTGGTGAGGTCGCATTGATGAGTCGCGTATTCACCGATGCGCGAGGACTTCCGTCACGGTTGGTAGTGGCGTCCGGCATGTCCTCATAGCTCTCACCCCCACCCGTTCTAGGGTCGAGTGGTGGCGATGAAGATTCGCAGGAACCGATCGTGATCGCGACTTTTGGGTCGAGCCGCCGCAGGGTGAGGAAGGCCTGAGCGGCGGTGACGAGGGTGACGTGGTGGTGCCAGCCGCGCCAGGTGCGGTCCTCGAAGTGGTCCAAGCCCACGCCGTGCTTAAGCTCGCGGTAGTCGTGCTCGATCCGCCAGCGCATCTTCGCCCACCGCACCAGGTCGGCGATCGGTGTGGTGGAGAGCAGGTTGGTCATCCAGTAGCCGGTCGGCTCGTCGGCTTCTGCGGGCCGTTCGACCAGCAGTGTCCGCAGTGGCAGCACCCCGTCCCAGCGGCTGCGGCCGCCAGCCTGTTCCTGGGCCGTGCGGGAGGCTTCCTTGCCCGACGGCCGCACCTCAACCACGGCGAAACGCGAAGTCATCGTGCCTTTGCTGCGCTGCCGCCAGGCGACGTCCTCGAAGCGGTTACCGGCCTGGATGAACGTGGTCAGAGGCCGGGCCGCCCGGCGGTAGCAGGGCAGTGTGGGCGGTCCCAGACCGCCGTATTCGGGCTGATACGGCTCGGCGGTGGCCGGGCGGGCTCGCCAATGTACGCGAAGGTGCCGGTTTATGGGTGTAGTTCGGCCCGGGGGCGTGCGCCCGCCGAGCGCGGCGCTGTCATGAGGCGGCGGCGCGGCCGACGCGACCCGGCAGGGCGTTCCGGCTAGCCTCATACCCGTGACGTGGCTGCGGGCCTTCGGGGAGGTCGTGCGATCTGGACTCACGATCGAGGAGACGCGGCTGGAGCCCCTGCTCGCGCTGCGCACGGCTGCTGGGGTGGCGATCGTCATCGGGCCGGCGTTGTGGCTGGTCTCCCCTGCGTACGCCGCGTCCGCCGCCCTCGGTGCCTACTCCGCGGGTGGGGCCACCTTCCAGCGGACCTGGCGTCCACGCAAGGTGATCGCGCTCGGCGCGGGCGCAGGTCTGGCGCTCAGCACCTTTGTGGGCTACCTGGCGGCGGGGCGACTCGTGACGTTCCTCCCACTGCTGGCCGTATGGGCCTTTGCCGCTGGGATGGCGTGGGCCGTCGGATCGACCGCTGGGATCGTCGCAGCGACGACCGTCGGCAGCATGCTGGTGACCATCACCCTGCCCACGAGCGTCGGGCGAGCCCTGGAGCACGCCGGGGTCATCGCGCTCGGAGGCGTGGCGCAGGCCGTGCTGATCTTGCTGTTCCCGATCCGCCGTTGGGGGGCGCATCGTGACGCGCTCGCCGACGCCCTGGCCGCCGTAGCGGACTACGCCCGCCGGCTGCGGCACGACCCGACCGCCCCGTTCGACCCGGAGCCGTTGATGACGGCCCGGGACGCGGCCGCCGTGACGCCATCACAGGCCCGCACCCGTCCCCCCCTCCTCCACGGCCCCCGGGGCCTCGCCGAGCGCATCCGGCCGGTCGTCGCCGCGCTCGCCGACCCGGACATCGGCGCCCCGGCGGAGGGACCCGGGCGGGACCGGGCGCGGGAGTTGCTCAACGCGGCCGCCGACGTCCTGGACGCGGCCGCCCGTTCGATCCGCCGCGGCACTCCCGCCGAGGTGCCGCCCGGGAGCGCGGACGTCCTGCGCGTTGATGAGGAGCACGAGGTGCTGGAGGGGCCCGCGCGGCAGGCCGCCGAGCGGCTCGTGGAACTGCTCGGCGAGGCGTTGGAGATCGCCGAAAATGGCGGCGCGCGCGGGAAGACGCCCACGCCGCCCGGCCCCGCCGGCGCCCAGTTCCTGGTGCGCCCGACAATGTTCCGGCTGGTCCCGGTCGTCGTCCGGGCGGTCCGCCGTGAGCTCCGTGGGGACTCGCCCGTGTTCCGGCACGCCGTCCGCCTGGCGGCGGTGGCCACGCTCGGCTATCTGATCGCCGCCTGGCTACCCCTGGGCCACGGCTACTGGGCGCCCATCGCTTCCGTGATGGTGATGCGGCCGGACTTCCACCGGACGTACGCGCGTGCGGTGGCCCGTCTCGCCGGGACCCTGGCGGGGGTCGCGCTGGCCACCGGGATAGTGCGGGCCCTGGGCCCGGACGCCCATGTGTCCGGCGCGCTGGCGGTGGTCTCGGCAGGCCTGTCGTACACGCTGATCCGTACCGGCTACGCCTACTCCCAGTGCTTCACTGCCGCGTACGTCGTCTTCCTGCTCGGCATGGGCGGCCAGGCGTGGGAGCAGACGGTCCCGGAGCGGGTGGTGCTCACCCTGCTCGGCGGGGCCCTGGCAATGCTGGCGTACGTGGTGTTCCCCGCATGGGAGACACCCCGGCTGCCGGGCCGGCTTGCGGACTGGCTCGCCGCCAACGGCCGCTACGCGGCCGCGGTGCTCCGCAGCTACGCCGAACCGACCCGGGAGCGTCGCGCGGACATGCGCAGGGCACTTCTGGCGAGCAGGGAGGCACGTGCCGCCTGGCAGGAGGCCTACGACCGGGCAAAGCAGGAACCGGTCCGCCCCAGGGGTCTGACGTTGCGCGAGGCGGAGGAGGCGCAGGAGGCGCTCAAGGGGTTCGGCCGGGCGGCGATGCTCATGGAGAGCCACGTCCCGCGGGCCGACAGCCGTTTCGTCCCCGAGGCGGAGCGGTTCGCCGAGGCCGTGGAGGCGGACACCGCGCAGGCGGCAGTCGCCGTGCGCGAGCACAGGAATCCGGACTGGGGGCGCGTGGAGGAGGCGCTCCAGGCGTGGGAGGGCGCCGCCGGGGACCGGACCCCGGTGGTGCGGCGCGGGGCGGAACTGCAGAAGCGGGCCTTGGAGGACCTCGCGACGGCCGTGAGCCGCACACCCCTGGAGCGGGACGTCGGCTCTGCTCGCGAGGAGCAGCGGGTGCGGGCGGCCGTGGCGGCGGAAGGTGACGGATCAGGGCCCGCGCACCGGGGTGGGTGACGGCGCCGGCGATGGGGAGCGCCGCGCCTCCTGGAGCGGGAAGTAGTCTCCCGGCCGCGTCGAGCGCCGCCACACGTACGCCGCTGTCGCCATCACGAGGATCAGCCCCGCCAGGATGAGTAGTTCGATCCCCTCGACGTTCCACCGGAAGGACTTCTCCGCCTCGGCCGTCACGATGAGCACCCTGCGGATGCCGGCAATCAGGCCGACCACGAGGAACGGCTCCGCGTCGAGGGTCTGGTTCCTGATGGTGAGGCGGACGGTGTGGAGCAGCTCGGCCACGATGAACAGCACAAGGCTGTTGTCCAGGGTGGAGAGAACGACCGTACCCTCGCGGTACGGCCCCTGGATCGACCTGATGACGTCGTGGACGACCCCGACGGTCAGGAGCCCCGCGAGCACTACGAGGAGCGCTGCGACGACGAGGTGGATGCCGTCCTCGATGAGCTGCAGGAGGCCCTGTAGTCGGCCGCCCTCGATCTTCGGGAGAATGGGTCGCACAGTCAGCATGCTAGGGGTGCCCCGGCCCGCAGGCGCGGCGTGCTGCCGAACGGGTGGACGAGCGGATAGCTCCCTGTGGTGGCAGGCTGCCCTAGCTATCCTAGGAGCACGAACGACCGCGACGGCCAATCTCAGTGCCAACCAAGGCTCCGTTGATCCCGAAGCCGGAGTCAGGCTGGCATACACGTGCGGGGGATGTGCCGCCTGCGATACGTGCGGCGTGGAGACAGCGAGTTCTGCCTAACAATGGTGGCCTGGGGGCCAACTACTTCGTCACCCATGAGTTCTTGCCGGCGGACCATCCGCTGTACGGGGCCGCTTTGCGGGCGCTGCCCGCGGGTCTCATCCTGCTGGCCCTGTGCAGGCAGCGGCCACGTGGCGCATGGTGGTTGCGATCCGCCGTACTCGGGTTGCTCAACCTTCCGGTCGCCGCAGCCGTGCACGCTGCCGCTGACCGGGAAGGCGTGCATGGACCGCGTCATCACCGACCTCGGCGTCTTCGACATCACCCCGCGGGGCTCCGCAGCTGGTGCGGCAAGTGCGGGCAGCAGTACGCGCACGCCTGTGCCGCCAGCGGGCGAACCTGGGGGCAGGCGGCGCAGGTCCAGGTACGCCGCTCGCGCAGCGCGACGGCGAGGTCTTCCAGGTACGTGCCCACGCCGTCCCGCCTACCGGACTGCTCGGCATCGCCGCGGCGGTCACGTGTTTCGGGGTTGTGCTCGACAGGCTCAGGGGTAGAGGCCGGCCCGGAAGGTGAACGAGACGAGTTGCGCTCGATCACGTGCACCGACCTTCGTCATGGCCCGCACGGCGTGCGTCTTCACGGTGAACGGCGACACGGACAGCTGGGCCGCGATCTCGTCGTTGCCGAGACCGCTTGCAACGAGAACGACCACGTCCCGCTCCCTGGGTGTCAGAGCGTCGAAGCGTCGCAGCAGTTCCTGGTCGATCACCGGGGGCGGACTGTGGGTCATGTGACCAATGAGCGCGGCCGTCGCGGCGGCCGACAGCGCACCGCCACCGCCGACGACCTCGGCGATTCCGGCGACGAGTTCAGCGGGGCTCACGGTCTTGCTCAGGAAACCGTTGGCGCCCGCGCGCAGGGCTGCGAGGACGATGTCGTCCTGATCGAAAGTAGTCAGCACGATCACCCGCGTCTTTTCGGGCGGATGCTCATCGCGGATCCGGCGGGTGGCTTCGACACCGTCGATGCCGGGCATCCGGATGTCCATCAGGACCAGGTCGACGGGGTGGTCCCGGAGGAAGGGGACGACCTGGAGTCCATCGGAGAGATCACCCGCGACAACGAGACCCGGGTCGAGCCTGAGCATCGCCCGGATCCCGGCCCTGATGTCGTCCTGGTCGTCGACGATCAGAATGCGCGTCATCGGACGACGGCTCCCAGGGGGCTGAACTCCGCGTGGACCCGGAATCGCCCGTCGTGACGGTCGATCGTCAGCCGCCCGCTGGAGGACTCGACGCGTTCGCGCATCCCCACGAGTCCGAGTCCGCTGCCCGACCCGGAGCCGCCGGGTGAGTGACCGACGCGGTTCTCCACGGTGACGCAGATCCTGCCGTCGCGCTCGCCCACATCCACCGTCGCCGTCCCCTCTCCATGCCGGTAGGCATTCGTGAGTGCTTCTTGAACGACCCGGTAGACCGTCACGCCGACGCTCGGCTCCACGAATCCGGCGGGGATGTCGATGGAGGGTCGGATGTCGAGGCCGATGCTTTCGAAAGAGGCGATAAGTCCTTCCAGGCCGCTGAGCGCCGGGGTCGGCCGGAGCGCCTCGTCGTCGTAGGCGTCGTCCCCGAGGCGGAGGAGCGCGAGGATACGTTGCGTTTCGACGACGACGGTGCGGGCGCTGGACCTCGCCGAGACGAGGGCCTGCCGGGAGGATTCGGCGTCTTCGGGTAGCCCTATCTCCGCGGCACCGAGGTGCAGGCTCAGCATCGCGACCTGGTGGCCGATGACGTCGTGGAGGTCTCGGGCGATGCGGAGTCGTTCTTCGGTCACTCGTCGGGTGGCTTCGATCTCGCGGGTGGCGATGGCGCTTTCGGCCCGTTCCTCCAGGGTCCACCAGTGCTCTCGATGGATGCGGAGCGCGGCCCCCGTCGCACCTCCCGCCACGGCTGAGAAGAGGGCGGCGGCTCCCACGACCGCCCCGCCGCGGAAGCCTCCGAGTGTCATGAACGCCCCCAGGAAGAACGCCGCCACGATGCCGGTTCCGGCCAGCGGCTGCTTTCCCCTGAGGGTGACCGAGAACAGCACGAGTACCGCCATCATCCACACCGACAGGGGGTCGTGGCCCACCGCTGTGACGGCGAAGGACGCCGCGCTCGCCACGACCAGTCCCGCCCACGGCTTCCACCACGAGAGGGTGACACCGCCGCCGGCGAGGAGCACGGAGAGGGCCGTGGGCCAGTCCGAGCCTCTCAGTACCGCTGCCACGATCTGACCGGTGAACACCAGCGCGGCCACCGCATAGGCGACTCGGTGCAGCACCTCGGGGCGGCGGACCCACACCGGTGCCGAGAGCCCGTCCTGACTGTTCTGCGCCTTGACCATGAGCCGATTCTCGTTCACGTGTGCGGCCGCCGTGTACTTCGAACGGTGTAGACGGCGAAGCCGCCTCGGCCGGTGGAGAGGGGGAGCCTCGGTCGATGGGGGCGGCAGAACTCATTCCATCGAGGTGGACGGCAGAACTACTTCGTTCGAAGTACGCGGCCCCTCCCGAGGCCGCTGAGACTCGTCATCGAGGCGACCGTCTCGCACCGTCACGATCACAACGGGACACTCGATGACTCAGACCACCATGACTTCGACAACGTCGACCACGGCCACGACGACGCCCTCCGGGCTCCGATCGCTCCATCTGATCCGAGTCGTCTTCTCCCTGATCTGGGTGGCACTCGTCCTCACGACCTCCGCCTCGCTCGTGTCGACGGACAGGCCCACGGTGATCGCGGCCGTGCTGCTCATCGTCTACCCCCTGTGGGACGCCGTCGCCACGCTCCTTGAGCGTCGTCTGGCCGGCGCCGGCTCCACGAACCGCGTCAGTACCATCAACGTGGGTCTCGGCCTGGCCACCACCGCCGGAATGATCATCGCCGTGTTCTCCACCATCGGGACGACCCTTCTCGTGTTCGGTGTCTGGGCCCTCCTTTCCGGAGCCGTCCAGCTCGTCGTAGCGATCCGCCGTCGGCGCACTGTCGGCGCCCAGTGGCCCATGGTCATCAGCGGCGGACAGTCTGTCCTCGCCGGTGCCACCGTCGCTGCCACGTCCGCCTCGGCGACGAGCAGCCTGTCCACCGTCGCCGGATACTCGGCATTCGGTGCCTTCTGGTTCCTTGTCTCCGTCATCGCCCTGAGCATCCGCAGCCGACGCGAAAAGCGTTGACCACCGCTCTGAGCCGGAGGCCGGGTGCCGTGGCCCGCCGGTCGGGCCCTGCCCGTTACTCCTGCCCGCCCCCGTCGTCGTCCTCGTCCAGCTCCGGCGCCTCCGGGTCGTGCAGCGGGCGCAGGGCGCCGGCGGCCGGGGTCGAGGCCGTGAAGCTGTAGCGGCCGAGCAGGTTCAAATTCTTGTGCTTGAGCGGGGAGAGCCGGGCAACGTCCTCGTCGCGGATCTCGTGGCCCTCGGCCCGCGCGGGGCGACGGCTCCGCGGTCGCCGCGGACGGCACCCATCTGATCGCCACAAGGGCACGGCATCCCGCTGGCGGTATCGCTCACTGGCGGAAACCGCAACGACGTCACCCAACTCGTCCCCCTGCTCCATGCCGTCCCGCCCGTACACGGCCGGCGAGGGCGGCCCCGACAGCGACCGGTGGCGCTCTACGCCGACCGCGGCTACGACCACGACCAGTACCGCAAACAGGTCCGGGCCCTGGGAATCACCCCAGTCATCGCCCGCCGCGGCACCGACCACGGTTCAGGTCTGGGCGTCCACCGGGGGCTTACCACGCGATCGCCCTACTCAAGATCACGCCGTCCGGGCCAGACTGACGACAATCGCCCCAGTCGACGTGACTGACCGTGGCCACCAGATCTGCCGGACCGCCGGCCACGACACCACCGTTTCGACATCCGGCTGCGGCTCAGAGCAGGGCGTCCAGGGTGATCGGCAGCTCGCGGATGCGCTTGCCGGTGGCGTGGTACACGGCGTTGGCGATCGCGGGCGCGATACCGACCAGGCCGACCTCGCCGACGCCCTTGGTGCCGGTGGCGGTACCGCGATCCGGCTCGCCGACGAAGACCACGTCCAGGTCCGGGACATCGGCGTTGACCGCGACCAGGTAGTCGGCGAACGTGCCGTTGGCGATGCGCCCGGTGCGCGGGTCGGTGACCGTGTCCTCGAACAGGGCCAGGCCGATGCCGCCGATCGTCCCGCCGATGATCTGGCTCCTCGCCGTCTTCTCGTTGAGGATGCGGCCACCGTCGATCACGGACACCACCCGCGCGACCCGGATGAGTCCGAGGTCCGCGTCTACCCGGACCTCCACGAACTTCGCGCCGTACGCGCCGGCGAGGGACATGCCCAGCTCGGTGGTGACCGGCGGTGTGCTGTTGCCGTTCGCCGTGAGTTCGGACAGCCCGTGCCGGGCGAGGATGTCGGCGTACGACTCTCCGAGGTCCGGGCGGCCCGCGGGGTGCACCCTGCCGTCGGTGCACTCCACGTCGTCCGGGGAGTAACCCAGCAAAGGCGAGTCCGCGTCGCCGCACGCGAGTTCGGCGAAGGAGCGGACCAGTCGCCGGCAGGCGTCGTGTACGGCGTTGCCCAGCGCGCCGGTGAGGCCGGAGCCGCCCGCCATCGGCGAGTTGGGCATGTCGGAGTCGCCCAGGTCGAAGCGGACCAGATCCAGGGGCAGTCCCAGTTCGTCTGCGGCCAGCTGGGCCATCACCGTGTAGGTGCCGGTGCCGATGTCCGTCGCCGCACTGCGCACCAACGCGCTGCCGTCGCCGTTGATGGTGGCCTGCGCCGAACACGGCTGACCGAAATAGGGGAACCACGCGCTCGCCATGCCGTAGCCGACGAGCCAGTTGCCGTCTCTCATGGAGCGCGGCTCGGGGTTCCGGTCGGACCAGCCGAAGCGTCGCGCACCGACCTCGTAGCACTCCAGGAGCGCCTTGCCGGACCAGGGCAGCCCGTTACGCGGGTCGACGTCGGTGTGATTGCGCAGCCGCAGCTCCAGCGGATCCATGTGCAGTCGGCAGGCCAGTTCGTCGAGCGCCGACTCCAACGCGAAGTTGCCCTGCGCCTCGGCCGGGGCGCGCATCGACATCGGCACGGCGATGTTGAGACGGGCCTGACGGTCCTGCGTGATCACGTTGGGGCACCGGTAGGCATAGGCGCTTCCCGACGCGAACGGCTCATAGTCAGTGCCCTCCATGCTCAGGGAGCTGAGGCTGTGGTGGTCCAGAGCGACCAGCTCGCCGTCACGCGTGGCACCGACACTCAGCCACTGCGCCCCGCTGGGCCGGTGCCCGACGGAGGTGAACATCTGCGGCCGGGTCAGCACCAGCTTGACGGGGCGCTTGATCACTCGTGCGGCCATCGCGGTCAGGGTCACGTGCGGCCACGCGCGCAGCCCGGAGCCGAAGCCCCCGCCGACGTAGGGCACCAGGACCCGTACCGCACTTTCGGGGATGCCGAAGACCATGGCGAGGGTCGTGCGCACCATCGACGGCCACTGGCTGGTGTCGTGGACGGTAAGGGTGTCGCCCTCCCACACGGCCAGGGTGGCGAACAGCCCCAGCGGGTTGTTGGTGTTGTCGGACGTGGTGTAGGTGGCCCGGAGGGTCACCTCGGCGGACTCCAGCGCTGCGGCGGTCTCGCCGCGCGCGGTGTCCGTCTCCCACGGGTCGATGAGCTGTTCGGCCCGCGCGTCATGGAGGTCCAGCAATGGTTCCGTGGCCTCGTAGTCGGCCCGCACCAGGCGCGCCGCGGCGGTGGCCTGCTCCGGAGTCTCGGCCACGACGAAGGCGATGTGCTGCCCGTGGTGAAGGATCCGGTCGTTCCGCAACGGTGCGGGGAGCGACGGCCCGATGGCCGTCACGGGACCCGTCCGCACCTTCGGGATGTTCTCGTGGGTGAGAACTGTGATCACGCCGGGGGCGGCTTCGGCGGCGTCGGTGTGCATGCGGACGATCCGGCCCGCGGCGACGGTGCTCTGCACCAGGGCACCGTAGGCCTGGCCGGGGACGCTGAAGTCCATCGGGTACGGGGCGGTGCCGGTGACCTTGCGCGGGCCGTCGACCCGGTTGACGCCCGCGCCGACCCGCGGCCTGCTTTCCACGGTGCTCATGTGGTCACTCCTGAGACGGTCTGCAGCTCGCGCACCAGGGTGCGCCGGGCGAGCGGCACCTTGAACGCCGTTCCGGGGACGGTGAAGGCGTCGTGCATGGTCGCCTCGGCCGCGTCCTGGAACGTGGCCGTCGTGGCGGAAGCGCCGGTCAGCACGTGCTCGGCCTCGTAGGCCCGCCAGGGTTTCGTGCCCACGCCGCCGAGGCCCACCCGGGCCTGACGGATGGTGCCGTCCTCCACGACGAGCAGCACCGCGGCCGAGGTGAGGGCGAACTCGTACGACGCCCGGTCGCGGACCTTCAGGTAGCCCGACCGGGCGGCCGGCGGCGGGAGCGGGATCTCGACCTCGGTGATCAGCTCGGCGTGCTCCAGAACGTTCTCGCGCTGGGGGCTCTCGTCGGCCGTCAGGTAGAAGTCCGTCAGCGGCACGGTTCGGGCCTTGGACAGCCCCTGGATGTGCACGACGGCGTCGAGCGTCACCAGGGCGACGGCAAGATCGGATGCGTGCAGCGCGATGCAGCGCTCGCTCGCGCCGAGCACGGCGTGCATACGTGCCGCGCCCTGCACCGCGGCACAGCCGGAACCCGGCGTGCGCTTGTTGCATTCGCCGACCGTGGGGTCGCGGAAGTAGCGGCAGCGGGTGCGCTGCAGCAGGTTGCCGCCGATGGTGGCCATGTTCCGCAGCTGCACCGATGCGCCCTGCAGGAGGGACTGGCGCACCATGGGCAGGCGCTCGGTCACCGTGGCGTCGGCGGCCAGTTCCTCCATGGTGGCCAGCGCTCCCACGTGGAGGGCCTCGCCGCGTCGTTCGATGCCGTGCAGCGGGAGCCGGGTGATGTCGATCAGCCGCGGCGGCTCCAGGACGCCGTCCTTCATCAGGTCGAGCTGTGTCGTACCGCCCGCGAGGCAGGACGCCGCCGGCTCCTCCGCCAGCAATCGCACCGCCTCGCGGGTGTCGGTGGCCCGGACGTAGTCAAAGGCGCGCATCGTGACCTCCGCGGGAGGCCGCCTCGCGGATCGCCGCGACGATGTTGGGATAGGCGCCGCACCGGCACAGATTTCCGCTCATGAACTCCCGGATCTCCTCGTCCGAGCCGGCCCGGCCTTCGGCCATGAGCGCCACCGCGGACATGATCTGCCCCGGCGTACAGAAGCCGCACTGGAAGGCGTCGTGCTCCATGAACGCCTGCTGCACCGGGTGCGGACCGTCGGCGCCGGCGATGCCCTCGATGGTGGTGATCGCCCGGCCCTCGGCCTGCGCCGCCAGGGTCAGGCAGGCCAGCACCCTGCGGCCGTCCAGGAGGACGGTGCATGCGCCACAGGCGCCCTGGTCACAGCCCTTCTTGGTACCTACGAGTCCCAGCCGGTCACGCAGGGCGTCCAGCAAGGTGACCCTCATGTCCATACGCAGGGCGTACGACCGTCCGTTCACTGTGAGTGTCACGACCCGCTCCGGGGCCGCAGGCCGCTCGCTCACGTCCCGCCTGCTCGCCACGTCCGTCATCGCGTCCTCCTCGGGACGGGTCGCACACGACTCCGGCCCTACGCGCGCGCAGGTGAGCCGTTTCGACAGCTTCGGGGAGATTCAGCACTTGATGTCACGATATAGGCGAAAGAGACCATTCGGCATGTGGTCCGATCGCGAGGAGGCCGGGGCGGCATGGGCGACCCCAGCTTCCCCGTGCTGCGGAGGCTGATCGGGCACAGGACGGAGAGACCGTGTCCGGATGCGCCATTCCGGAAGCCCCACCTGCGTGAGGATGGTCGGTCTGACCCGCGCACCCCGCGGACGCAGGGTGTCCCTCGCGTGCGCTGGGCGGTGCTCGCCGAGGCGTCCAGGACGCCGATGACCGTGCGCGCGATGGAGCCCTGGCACCGGGCGGACTCAGACCGAAGCGGGGATGGTCCGTGCTGATGGCCCGGTGGTCTGCGGCCAGCCGGTCGCAAGCGCCTGCCGGCCCTCCAGGCTCCGGCCCATGCCGTGCAGCAGCAGAACCGGCATGGTGTCCATGTCCTTCAGTTGGTCGACGCTGGCGCGCAGCGGTGAGACGGTGGTCCGCAGTCGCGTGACGCGACGAACTCGCGGACCGCCCTCAGCGACACGACCAGGTGGCACGGCTGGCGCGGGCGGGCAGGCGGGCGGGCAGGCGGGCAGGCGGGCAACCTTGACTGCGATTCCGCGTTCACGGTCGACCACACCGTTTGCCACCCGTCAGGACGGCCGGGCGACGCGCTACGCCGCCTCCACCTCCCAGCCCCGATTCCGCTCGCCCACCCGCACCTGCATGCCCCGGCGGCTTCCCCGCATCAGTCCGGCACGGCTGAAGCCCGCACCATCACACAGTCGAACTCCACCACCCGTCCCGTGGACTGCTCCCGCGTGACGGGGTACATGCCGGTGACCTCGAAACCGTGGCTCTCGTACTCGGCGATGGACTCGTTCATGCGCGGGCTGCCCTCGTACAACCGCAGCAGGGCGACCTCCGACTGCATTCCGACGAACTCCTGGGTCCGTTCACCGGCGCCCGCGAAGACCTCCAGGTCGTACCCCTGGGTGTCCATCTTCAGATAGGGGCGCGGGTCGTCGATGTCGGCCAGTGCCTTGTCCATCACCCCGTCGAGGCGGCGGATCTCGATCTCCTCCGTCTGCGACTTGGCGAACCGGAGATAGCGGTCGCGGCCATAATCGCTCGGCGACAGCAGGGAGTTCATGGTGTTCCAGCCCGTGTGTATGGACTTGGTCTCGTCCTTGCGGCCCAGCCCGAACGGGTACACCCACCAGTCCGGGTCCCCTTCCGCCGCCTTCTCCAGCTTGGCGAAAGCGGCGGCCGTGGGTTCGAACGAGACGATACGGCCGGCATAGCCGTCCCGGCGCAGCCGGCGTGCGTACTGGCCGGCGTTGGCGCCCACATCGAAGACGCAGTTCACCTCGTACCGCGCAAGCAGCGCGGCCACGTGGTGGCCACACAGATACTCGGCTGCCGCCAGCTGGACTCCGCGTTCGTTGGCCTCCGCCCGCGGGTCGAGCAGCAGCTGCGCTCCGCTGTCCCCGAGCCGCACGCTCTTCCACCCCTCCCCCTGCGCCTCCGGCTGCGCGTCGCCGCGGGGCCGAGAGACCAGCCACTGGTCCGCCGCCACCGGCGCCACGGCATACGGGCGGCGGCCGGTGCGGGCCAGCAGATCCGCACCCGGTCCGACAGCGAGCCGGGTACGGGCACCTCGACGAGACACCACGGCCTCACCGGGGCCGAGGTCGAGCACCTGCACCCCGAGTCGAGGGAGCAGCCTGAGAAGGGTTCTGTATAGCGTCTGCATTAACCCACCGTGTCAGAAGACCGTCGCGTGCACTACGGACAGACGACAAGTTCTTACCAGTGGCCACATCGGCTTCGGACAGTGATCCTCACATCACCGTGTCCGAGAAGGTCAGACCTCGCCCGACATCCGGGGGCTCTACGTCACCGTCTCGATCCTGTTGCCACACGACGCCGCTCAGCCCTCTGCGGTCGTCCAGCCGCTTCCGGCCACACCGCGGCTCAGCCAGTTCCGTGGCCCCCGGCGCAGTTTCGTTTCCGTATGCCTGGTTCGAAGCCGATCAGGATCCGGCCACATGACTGCTCCTACACACTCGGCTTCTGGAAAGCCCTGCGTGAGGACTTGCCCACCCGCGAGCAGAGGCGCTTGGTTCACAAAGCCGCCCATGTTCTGGACAGTCTGCCGCAGTCAAGCGCGACCAGCGGCGAAGAAGATCCTGCGGCAGATCTACAATGCCGCGACGGGAGCGCGCGGCCCGGGCCGGTGTTCCGTTCGCCAGGCAGTTCGCCGCGACATTCCTCAAGACCGCTGCGAAGATCACCGACGACGAGGATGAGTTGCTGGCGTTCCACGATTCCCCGGCCGGGCACTTGATGCACCTGCGGACCACCAGCGCCGTCGAGTCGGCCTTCGCCACCGTCCAGCCGCAGACCAAGGTCTCCAAGGACGCCGACACAAGGACGGCCACGGCCACCCTGGCCATGGCGATCAAAGTCGCCGAGTCCGGCCGGAACCGGTGGCGCGCGGCGAACGCCCCCCACCCGGTCGCCCTGGTCCGGGCCGGCGCCCCCTTCGAACGTGGTCAACCGTTCGGACCCGCCCCGGTAGTGGCGGCATGACCCAGCCGCGGGGCGGGATGCTGCACCACGTCGAGATCTGGGTGCCCGACCTCCACCGGGCCGTCGTCTCCTTCGGCTGGCTGCTGGAGGCCCTGGGCTACACGCCGTTCCAGCATTGGAGCAAGGGCCGCAGCTGGCGCCTCGGAGCCATCTACCTGGTCTTCGAGCAGTCCCCGGCCCTCACCGCCGGCGAGCACGACCGATGCCGACCTGGGCTAAACCATCTGGCGTTCTACGTCGCGGATCCCCGCACCGTGGAGTCGCTGGCCGCCGAGGCCCCGCGGCACGGCTGGAGCCTGATGTTCCCCGAACGCCACCCGCACGCCGGCGGCGAACAGACCTACGCCGCCTACCTGGAGAACATCGACGGCTTCGAGATCGAACTGGTCGCCATCAACCCATCCGAACCGGACTGACGACGATCACGCCGTCCCCTCCGGAGGCCTGGGCCGCTGAACTGAGACGTCGAGCATCTCCAGAGCACGCGCCATTGCCTCGGCGTACATGCGTTCATGCAACTACTTCCCCAGGAACATCCTCAACGCGGCTGACCGCCAACAGATGTTACCAAAGGGGCCCTTTGGACCGGCCCACCGGTCGGCCGGTGCTGCGCTACGGAAGCGCCCGGTCCGGCGAGCTGGTCCATGTCGGCATCAGAAGGCTCGGCAACAACCTCAACGGCGGCAAACCAGAAGTGGGCGCGCCTATAGGCCTCTTGGGGAGTACCGAAACTGTCAGTGGCGACAGCGATCAGCCAGCGGTGAGCCTGCGGGGGACGCAGTCGGAAAGCCGGAGTTCCTACACGTCAGGCACGTGGCCGTCAGAGGTCGACAGGACAAGGGGGAGGTCTACAGGCCGGCTTGCTGCCGCTCGGGAGGCACGGCGGTTTCCGATAGGTTCGATCACATCCCGTTGGAGCACAGACCTACGCGTGAGGGAGCTCGCATGGCCTCTATCCACCACACCACCATGACCCCCACCAAGCTGGAGCTGCTCACCGGCTGGCTGCCGAGGCAGAGTTGGTACGTGGGCGGCGCAGAAACACCGGAGCTGGTCAAGGCCGGTGGGTTCCGTCTGGACGATCCGGTGGGCACGGTCGGAATCGAGTTCATGGTCGTGTCGGACGCCGGCGCGCAGGAGCCGGTGGCGTATCTGGTGCCGATGGGCTACCGCGATGCGGCGCTGGAGGGCGTCCCCGCCGAGGCGTTGATCGGCACCTCCGAGCACGGCGTGCTCGGCACCCGGTGGATCTACGATGGCGTCCACGACCCGGTCGTGGTGGCGCAGTTGCGCGCCCTCCTGCGCGGTGAGGCGATGCCGCAGCACCAGAGCAAGAGCGACACCCCTGACCCGACCGTCACCGTGCACGGAACTGGCCCTGGCGACGGGCTTGACGTTCAGGTCAACCGCGTCCTGCGGCAGGCGGAGGCTGCGCAGAGGTCGTCCGGATACCTCGTCGCCGGGTGGACCTGGCCGAACGGAACGACTGCACGGGGAGTACTCGCGGCCGTCGCGCCGCGGTGAGAGCTCGCGTAGACAGTGAGCGTGCGGTCATGGTCGGCGGTTCGGCATTGGTTCCAGCGGTGTGTTGCCCAGGACCGCGGATCAGGCTGGGCACGGTGATGATCGTGTCGGCGAGATCGAAGAAGGCACCAATGACGGTGACGCAACGCTCGTAGACTGCGCGGGACGGCCAAAGGCGTTCTGCCAGGCGAGAGTGCGTCCGACGTGCCCGCGCCGACTGGGCTGGAATGGGCGAGGGCTTTGTCGATGCCAGGGATGTCGCTCAGTCCCTCGTCCAGCCCGTGGAGCAACACATGACGTACCGCACCCGCGGGGGGTACAGAGGCTGGTCCCGTTGTTTGCGAACGGACGTGGCGTCGAAGACGTACCGGCCCACGGCAACCGCCGCTCCTTCGCAGTCACTGATCGTGCCGACACAGGCATGGGTGGCCAGCAGGTCTATGGAGAGCACGATGGTGAGGGCGGTAGCGGATGCCCCCGTTGGCCGCCCTCCCCTGCCTTCTCCCGTGTGGGCATCCCGCGCATCGCGACGGCTTTATTCCTTCCTGAGCATGGCAGGGTAGAGCTTGAAGCATGGAACGCGTCAGGGCCGCACCCGGGATCCGGGTGCGGCCCCGTGTATGCGGTGCAAGTGTGCGATATGGTCCGCTCTCCGAGGGATGGGGGAGGCGATCTCCCACGCCAGCCGGCCCGCCTCGCCGGACATCGGCCCGCCGGCCTGGGCGACCGTCACCAGCAAGCACACCACGTCGTCGCGCACTTCCTCGGGGCGAGCGAGCCGCCACCGCCCTCGCCGCCGCACGGGCCCAGCACACCACGCTGCCTGGCCAGGAGACCGGCGCACGCATCACCGAGGATCTCGTTCAACAAGTCCTGGACCTGGACGAGCGCCTCAGCCGACTGAGCCGAGGTCCAGGCCCGGATCGAAGCGGTCGCCACGGGGACAATTCCTTGATCTCTACTGCCGGATTTGACGCACCGCCGACTGAGCCGCCGCGCCAAAGCCGGCGATCAAGCCTCAGCGGTAACGGAGGGTGACGTAGAGCCCACATGAGGTTGACCGGACGCTGGACCGGATACGGCAGGTCCCCGGGGCAGATGAAGTCGCCGAAATGATTCGGACTAGTATCGACTCGACGGATGTAGATCTCTGCCCGTTCACATCCGATCACATGTGGCCCAGCAGGTACCCCAGCGGTGAGCGGAGGCGACAGTTGGCCATAATGAATGCCGGGGGCGGCGATGCGGACAACACCGGCCCGTTCATGCCAAGTGCCCCCCATCCGCCGCACCAGCCGCAGGGCCTGCGGGCCATACAGACTGTGCGGTCGCTGGAGCGACGCCGTACGCGGCTACAGCTACTCGACGCCGTGGACGAGGACCGGCACGATGTCGAGGTTCTGCTGACCGCGCTCCAGCAGGCGGTAGCCGAGGTGCACGGCTTGGGCGGCATGGTGCATCTCCCGGGCGGCGGCATGAGCGGCATCCTTTACCTGGTCGCCAGCAGTGGCCTGCCCGAGTCGATGACCCGGCCCTGGCTGATCATCCCGGCACGGGGCGCGGCACCACCCAGCAGGGCCGCCCGCAAAGACACCATCACCTGGGCGCCCGAGCTGGCCCCGCCCGACCCGGTGCCCGGCCGGGACCCCGCCGCCCTGTGGCCTTCCCGGCTCCCCGCCGGCATCGGTCATCTGGCCGTCCCCATTCCCGGCCGTGGCCGGCGACGCGGCGCGCTTTCCGTCCTCTTCGCACCAGGCACCGAGCCCGGCACGGCGGACGGCGCGTTTCTGAACGAGGTGGCGGTCTGGATGTCCGGGAGGCTCAGGTCGTCCGGGATCCTCAATCCCTCCCCCACCCTGCTGCGCGCCCTGGAGAACGGGCCCGGACCACGGGAGGCCCTCCCGCCGGACGTGGCGGGGATGCCCACCCTCACGTACACCTGGGACCTGCGCACCGGCGAGCTGACCTCCGACCAGCCCGTCGAGGAGGTGCTGGCCGGCATCGATCCGGAGGTGATGAGCGGGGGCATCGAGGCGTGGGCAGCGCTGATTCACCCGGACGACCTGCCAGGGGCAGTAGCCGGCTTCGACGCGGGCATTCAGCTGCGCGGCGGCTTCCAGAACGAGTACCGGATCCGACGCCAGAACGGTACATACCTCTGGATCGAGGCCAGTGCCAGGACGATCACTGACGAAGAGGGAACACCGGTGAAGGTGATCGGCACCCTCCGGGACAGCAGCGAAACGCACGCCGCCGCCGAGTCGGTGGGGCGGGCGCTGCGACACATGAGCGACGGCTTCGTCTCCCTCGACACGGACTGGCGCATCGGATTTCTCAATCAGGCCGCCGAACGGCTCTTCGGCGCCGCGGAGGATGTGGCCGGAGCCGTGCTCTGGAACGTTCCCGCGGTACGTGCCGTGCCGGGGCTGGAGCAACGGTGCCGGGCCACGGCGACCGAGGGGCAGCCGGCCGGATTCGACGTGCAGTGGCCGGACGGAACGTCCTGGTACCACCTCCGGCTGGTGCCGGTGCCGGAAGGCCTCACGCTCTACATCACGGACACTACCGAGCGGCATCTGCGGGAGGCCGATCGGGCCGCCGCGGAGCACGCGGCTGCGGAGCGGGCGGCCCTGGTGCAGCGCATCACGCGGGAGCTGGCCGAGGCTGTCACGGCCCAAGACGTGATGACGGCGGTGGCCGACGGTGTCATGACACCCGTCGGGGCCACCGGACTCATCATGCTCGGCGTCGTCGGCGACCGGCTGAACGTGATCGGCTCCCGGGGATACTCGGAGCGCTTCATCCGGTTGCTGGACGGGCAGTGGACAGCGATGGACGCCACGAACCCGGTAGGCGACGCCATGCGCACCCGCACCCCGCTCTACATCTCCTCCCCGGAGGAGATGCTGCAGCGTTACCCCGAGACCGAGATCCTGATCCGGGAGGGCGGCAAGCAGGCGTGGGCCCTTCTGCCGCTGGCGGTATCGGGGCGCGGGATCGGCGCGGCGGCCATCGCCTTCGGCGGACCGCGGGTGCTGGACGAAGACGAACAAACGCTGCTGACTGCGCTCAGCGGACTGATCGCGCAGGCCCTGGAGCGAGCCGGGCTCTACGACGAGGCCACGACCCGGGCCCGTACCCTCCAGCGCAGCCTGCTGCCGCAGGCACTGCCCAAGTTGCCCGAGGTGACGGCGGCCGCGCACTACCAGCCGGCCAAGCAGGGAGCCGACGTCGGCGGCGACTGGTACGACGTGATCCCGCTCTCCGCAGCCCGGGTGGCACTCGTGATCGGCGACGTCATGGGCCACGGTATGGCCGAGGCCGCCACCATGGGCGCGCTCCGCACGGCCGTCCGCACCCTCTCGGAACTGGAGCTGCCACCCGACGAAATCCTCGGCCACCTCAACGACATCGTCGGCGAGCTGGGCACCGATTCCTTCGCGACCTGCCTGTACGGCATCTACGACCCGGTGACCCGGCGTCTGTCGTACGCCAGCGCCGGTCAGCCGCCCCCGGCGGTGGCCCACCCCGACGGCACCGTCACCTTCCTATCCATGACCCCCGACCCGCCGCTGGGGGTGGCCGCTCCACCCTTCGAAATCCTCGAGACCCTACTGCCCGCCGACAGCCTGCTCGCCCTCTACAGCGACGGCCTGGTCGAGAGCAAGGACAGGGACGTCACCACCGGCATGAGTCGCCTCGCCGAACTCCTCTCTCAATCCCTGAACGCCATGCCGACCTCACCGGCGAACGCGTCCGACCTGGACGCCCTCTGCGCCACCCTCACCTCCGCGCTCCTCCCTGACCACGGCACGCTGATCGACGACGCCGCCCTGCTGCTGGCCTGCACCCACCCGCTGGACGCGGAGAACGTCGCCGAGTGGCCGTTGCCGGAGGACCCGGTGGCGGCGGGCCAGGCCCGCGAACTGGTCCGCGCCCAGCTCGCCGACTGGGACCTGACCGATGAGGACCTGATCATGACCACCGAACTTGTGGTCAGCGAGCTCATCGGGAACGTCATCCGGCACGCCTACGGCCCCATTCGGCTGCGTATGCTCCGCAGCCGCGCGCTGATCTGCGAGGTTTCCGACACCAGCCTGACAACGCCGCACATCCGCCAGACGTCCGCCACCGACGAGGACGGCCGCGGCCTGCAGCTCATCTCCGCACTCTGCCAGCGCTGGGGCACCCGCCACACCCGCACCGGCAAGTCCATCTGGACCGAACAACCCCTACCCACCACCTCAACTTGATTCTTGACCTCGCACCTCACCCGACTTGCTGAGATCTACGATTTCCGGAGACAGCCGACACTGCCGTCCGCCATGCTTCGACGTGTCGAGTGACCGCGCGTGAAGGAACGGCCGCTGAAGCTGCCGCGCTGATCGACTCGCAGTGGAACCACTCCTGCCGGGTGCGGTATCCGCCCGGAGCCCGCTTCGAGCCCCTCTCGCCCACCGGCAGCGACAACCGGTGCGCGATCGTCTTGA
>NZ_JBSFJX010000113.1:0-24930 GCF_053598275.1 Streptomyces sp. NPDC001156
AGATGATCGGTTCCCACGCGCCGGCCTGCCTTCGAGCCGTGGCGGCTATCTGGGCCGACCACCCCGACTACCGAGAGGAATGGACGCTATGAGCGCACGCTTCAGGTCCGGCCGGCCAGCTTTCCGCCTGTCGGGTTCGGCGCTGCGCCGCTCGTGCGTGCCCGGGCGGCGTGGTGTGGCCCGTGTGGGCGGGACTGCCTGAGCCTGCTGATGGGCCGGTCCTCGAGGGCTCGACCGCGCCGGGTGGGAGGTCTGCCTGGCGGCTGGGTTCGCGCACATGTCCGATGACAAGAAGGGAGGCCGACTGTGATCCAGTCTGGTGACCGCATCGACGTGGTCCTCGACGTCTTTGTCGAGGACGACGCGTACAAGGTGGTCATGTCGGGCGTCATCCGGCCCGGCCAGCCCGTACCGCCCCTCCCGGTGGGGGCGACCCGCAACATCGTCCGGACGTGGCTGGAGGCGCCGCGCAGTGTGCGCGCTTTCGCCATCGGGCGCACGGAGGACGGCCGAACGTGACCGCCGCTCGCGCCTGGTGGGCGCGGCGTGGCAAAGCTCCGGACACGGCTCCGTGGAGTGTTTGCGCTGGCTAGGAGCAGAGACCACAGTCGGGAGGAGGGAGACAGGAGAACATCGTGGTTGTCCTCGCCACATTTATGCTCATCATTGGGACGATCTTGCTTTTCCTCGGGACCATTTTGATCCTGGTCGGAGCTTCCTTGATTGCTATTGGAATGCTCTTGATCCTCATGGGGATGGCCTTGATCGCAACCGGTGCGGTCTTGCTCATCCGGAGGGCGTTGAGACGGCACCGCCACTCCGGATAGGTGTGCCACATGTGAGCTGTTCAGCCTGGCCAGCTGACAAGCACATCACCCGAAAGGGGTCGGCGCAGCCGCAGCTCCCTCGCCAGGGACGCCTTGCGCGTCACAGTGAGCGTCGTTGCGTCGAACCCGACATTTGTCGGATCCCTCAGGCCCGCCTCGCCCGCACCCTCATCGGGCGAGGCGGCCTTCCCGAAGGATGCGCATCGGGTGTGGCGGCTCGCCGATGGCGGTGTGCTCAGGCAGCGGGGTGTGAGCCGTGGATGATGCCGTAGACGTAGGTGATCATCGTTCCTCATCCCGGCGGTGGCGCGGCCGTGCGGTTTCCCTCTCGCGGCCCTCGTCGCGCGCCTGCTGGAAGGCATCGGAGATGGTCTGCGCAGCGCCGGACAGGGCACCCTTCGACTTGGCTTGACTGCCGGAACCGGCGAGCTGGCCACCGACGATCTCCGGGAGCCCGGCCGGCTTGCGCGGCCCTGCCTCCAGGTCCAGGCGGTTGCAAGCCTCGGCGAACCGCAGGTAGGTGTCCACGCTCGCCACCACGACCCGCACGTCGATCTTCAGGATTTCGATTCCGACCAGGGAGACCCGCACGAACGCGTCGATCACCAACCCTCGGTCGAGAACTAGCTCCAGTACGTCGTACAGGCCACTGGAACCTCCCCCGCCCCCGCCTGCTGCCACCACACTCACCCTGACCAGCTCCCTCGCCTATCCCGTGGCCCATCGCCCCAGCCCGGCGGCCGCATCCGGATGAGATCCGCGGACGCGACTGCCACCGGCGAACCCCACCGAGTAACCCCAGCCATCTGGATCAAACAAATGTGCGGTAAGGAGAGCGCAGCGCTGGCCGACGGGGTGGCCGTCGCCGCGTTCGTCCGCGACCACGTCGAGCGCCCGGCCGTCGAGCGGCACCCGGGGCCGCAAGGTCCCTGCACGTCGATGAGGCGATCCGCGCACACCGCTGGTACAGCGCCACCGTCGAGCGCCGACGCGCCTACCGGCGCAGAGTGAGCGTCATGGATGACTTGCCCACCGGCCGGATCGCTCAGCCGACGCCACCAGCCGCTCCGCCGGACGGCAAAAAAGGCTGGCCGATCGGGGTGAGCTGGATCCGTCCCCCGCACGCCCACATTTGCGCCAGCGGAGCGATGGTGAGCGGTCGGGAGTCGTCGGGAACCCAGATCCGGGCGCCATAGGGGGGATCCCAGCCCCGATCGCCGAGTTCGCATTCTGGACCCAGCTCGTATGACCAGAGCAGACCGTACGTGGTCTCGTTCCCCGGCGCGAGCACGACCGGCTCGGGCGTGAGCCCGGGGGCGCGCGTGACGGCCACCGATCTGGGTTCTGTCGTGTCCGGACCTTGGCCGCAGTCCGGGTTGCAGGCGACCGGTAGGCCGTCGCCGAAGACCGCCAGTCCCGCCCACCCCTGCAGCGAACAGGTGCCGTTGGAGCCGTTGCGCAGCACGACTTCTATGACTTGGTCGTCGGCATGGCCGCCGGGTTGCGGCCCGGGGCTTCCGGCCGTGGCCACCAGATCCGTCGAGCGGCACCTGGGTACGGCCGCCGGCGGTGGTGCCTGCCGAACCGTCGGTGCCGCAGCCACGTGCGTCGGCTTGGCCTCAGCGCTGCGCGAAGGTAGAGGCGGCGGCGACCGCCGCGGCGAAGGTGAGGGCGGCGGCGTCGACGGCGAAGGGAGAGCCGACGCGGCGTGAACCGGCGTGCCCGCTGGTTCCGATTCGTACGCGGGCTCCGCCGCACACCCCACCAAGGCGCCGAACAGCACGGCGGCCGCCAGGACCCGCCCCCCAGAGATCTTCACGCGGAGAATCTAGGCACATCCCGCACGGCTCCAACACACCCTGAGCCACTTGTTCAACGCTCCTTAACTCCAAGATCAGATGCGCCGACCACACCGAGCCTCAGCAGGCCAGGACGGAGATCGCCGAGGCCATCGGCGTCCGGGTCCATGATCTGCCGGGCCTGCGGCTGACCGCCGAGGCTGGTGAGGACGGCCGGCTGTCGGGATGGCAGTTCGCCTGATCCGGAAGCCTGGTGCATCAGGATCCGGACACCACCGCAGTTGAAAACGCGCAGGCTAGGAGGTGGACGATTTGACTCGTCTAGAGAAGCGACTGGCGGGCTTCCTGTTGGCTCTGGTGGTGGTGGCGGTGGTTGTTTACGCCGCGGTGCATGGGGGTGGCGGTGGTACCGCGGGCCTGGACAAGCGGAGCTACAAGGCGGGGTACGACTCCTTGAGGGGTGCGAATCTGCCGCCGAGCGTTGCGGGCCGGAGGGCGGACGAGGCGCAGTGCGACATCTCGTGGCGTTCCTGGGCCAACGGCGTCAACGATGCCGACACGTACGACAGGCATAGCTGGGTCGTGGGGTGCGCCGACTACCTCGAATTCAAGAAATCCCGCTTCTAGCCCGCCTTGGGGAGGGGTTGTGGCCCACACATTCCGCACTTTTCGTTCTGCATATGCCTGAACGACTGGCCAAAGGATCACCGATCGGCGAACGCGTGGCCAACGCTTCACCCTTCAGAGGGAACGACGGCGCGGTGTCCGCGCCGGTACATTCCGCGACACCTCGACACCTTGCCCCGCAGCGCAGGAGTCGAGCCCGCGCCCCGCCCGCCTCCGTCTCCCTCATTTCGGGGCGGGCGGGGCCACTCATCCCCCCGGACACCACGGCATTACCGCTAGTAGCCGAAGAAAGCTTTCCGTAATGAACGCGTCACCGTCTTCCACAGCGGACTCACAGCCTCCGCACCCCCGACACACTGGGGCGGCCTGCCACCCCCCTCGCCGAAGTCATATTCGGGAGATCCACGTGAACAACACCGCCCGCCCCAACTGGGCGAGACCACCTGCGCCCCAACCACCCGGCTGGGCAAAGGCCGTCGCCCTGCTCGCCGGAGTCGTGGCCGCCGTCTGGGTCACCTGGTGCAGCGCCATCGCCCTCATCGGCGGCACCATGCCCCTGGTCGACTATCACACGGGCAGGAGCGTGCCCACCTTCCTGCTGATGCTCTTCATCGGCGAGCCGATCCTCATCGCGGTCGCCTACTGGACGGTCATGCTCGCCACGCGGCCCATCGCCTTGGCCACTACAAGGCGCACGGAGCACTGAACCTACGCCGTCCCTGGACGGGCCCCACCAGCCACCCAGGCTGGTGGGGTCGAACGAGTGATCAGTCCATCCCCTGCGGGGACCGACACGTCCGAAGTACCTCGCCCCCCTCGCCTCCCGTGCAACAGTCAACTGGCGCCATCCATCACACGGCTCCCGTCAGGCCCGCCCCGTAACCCTCACCCACGGGGCGGGCCCGCCGCCGGGCACCACCCAGCAGTCAGGCTCGCCACCCTGGCACGGCCACACCTCGGGGCCACCGCCGTGCCACTCGATGAGGTCCGATTCGGCCACGTCCAGCTCATCCCCGCCCACCAGCCCGGCGTGTTGCAGGAACACCATCAACTCGTGCAGCGAGGACGCCGTGCCCAGGAACGCGTCATCGACGCACACGCGGCGGCCGCCCGATCCGCAGGGCGCCGCCACGATCACGCAATACTCCACCATGACTCCACCTTCCACCCGCACGAGCCGGACCGTATTCCCAGGTGTGAACTTCCAGAGCCCGGGTACGCGCGCCTGGTGCCGCCCCCGCTTCCCGAACTCGTTTCCGAGGTCACGCGCGCTCTCACGCAGGCGGGCTTCGACCTGGCCGATGACCCCGACGACCGTTGCCCGGGTTTGCGGGTGACGGCGGCTCCATCCGGGGTCTTGATCAAGTGGACAGCTTCGGACGGCCTCACCGCTCTGGCTGCGGAACAGCCGAAAACCTCCAGCAACAGCGTGCAAGCCGTCGTGCAGGTTGCGGTCTCGGCCCTGCTCGTGCAGCTCGGACATACGGTGGCGGCAGCCCCGGACGGCACCCATCGACTCGTGATGGCTGGCAGCCCCCGGCCCTCCGACCGGTAACAGGTCCCCGCGGTCCTGCGGGCCTAATGCTTGAATCGACCGCATGAGCCAGCTGCCACCGGATCCCGCGCGTCTGCGCCTGATCCTCGAGTGGCTCGACGAGCAGATCGCCCACAACGACACGGTGGCCACATACCTGAAGGCGCAGCACGCCACCGTCACCGAAGCCCTCGCCCAGGCAGAGGGCGAGCAGCAGCCCGCCCAGCAGCCACCGACACCGTCGGCGAAACCGCCGCGCCTGACCGGGCTGCCGACCTTCACCGGCGATCGCGGGCCCGGCTTCAAGGCCGTCGAGCGGGGTGACCTGGTGTCGCTGCACCTCGCCGACTGCGACGTCGACGACGGCCCGACTCGCCGCGTCGACGCGCACGAGGCCGTTGCCGCGCTGCGCGACGGCCTGGCCGCGTGCATCATGTGCCGACCGGACCTCGAGCTCGGCGACTGACGGCGCTGTCGTGGACGCTTCGGTCGGCGCCGAAAATCGGCCAATCGGCGAAATCGCAGGCCAGTAGTGCCTAGCGGAAGTTAGCGGTAGTTCGCAGATACGCACCTGTGGCCATGGGTGGCCATGTGTGGCCACCCACTGACGTGGGGAAATGGCTGGATGGCTGAGAGCTCTGGCAGATGCTGGCAGATTCGGACGGACCCGTCGTACAGTCCGTGGTCTCCGGATACGACGAGGAAAAGAACCACGTCATGCCGAGAATGTGGTCACAGTCACAGACGGGCCGGTGAATGAGGCATTCCGGTGAGCCTCAGTTCCCTTGAGCTCCCTTGAACTTCCTTGAGTTCTACTAAGTAGGCTCACCCCGGCCATCGAATGATGACTTGGCGTCACATCTCATGCGTGGCGAGTAGTTGTGTGTCTTTGGCGCCCTACGGCTCTGCCAGCGCCTCGTACACTCAGGAATGCAGAAGGACCCCATCCCCAAGGCGAGTTGTCCAGACGGGCCTCGGGAGGGGTCCCTGCGCGATGCCCCGTCCGATCAGGCAAAGAAAGGAACCTAAAGGAACACCATGAGGCAGCGTAACAACTACTTCCCACCTAGGGACAGTCGACTGCGCCGTATAGTCCGTCACCTGCGGGAATGGCGCGCACGCCACGGACGCACTGTTCGGGATCAGATGATCCGCGGCGCCGCGTACGGCGTCGGCTCGGGCGCGGTCAGCCTGCTGGTGCTCTGGGTCCAGACCCGGCACTGACCCGAGAACAGATCGGCAATCGGCCCCCGGCCACACAGGCTGCGGGGCCGATCCTGCTCCAGGCCGGCCGCAAGCTCGACCGGGGGAGGGGCCGAGCGGCACTGACCGGCGACCTGGGCGCCCGTGCCACGCCACGTGTTGGGCGCCCGCCGACGGCGCCAACCTCTCCGGAGCGTACGCCGGGGAGCGCACAGTCCGGTCAGGCGCTCGGCTCTTCGCCGTATAGACGGCCCCGGTGGACGGGACGACATTGAGGGATACCAACCGCGTTGCCGAGCACCACACTCGGAAGGGAGCACGCAATGACCGAGGCGGCAGAACGCGAGCAAGCCCAAATCCTGGAAGCCGAACTGAACGAAGCCGCGATAGCGCACCTTGCTGGGGCTGCGAGGGAGGGGCTGAGCCCGACGTTGATCGCCGGGAACGGGTTCTCCTACCGGCACAACTGGGGAGCCTTAAACGGCTGGTGGATCCTCAATCTCCACGGGAGCGTCATCATCCCGGACACGCGCGTCTTCGTGGCGGCGAGCGAGGGACCGACTCGCGACGGCGGCAAGTTCATTGGCGCCGCGCACTACACCGTCCACAACGTCGCCCCCGACAACGGTGTGGTGTCGATACTTCTGCACGTCGACTGGGGGTCGCCGATCGGCGTGGTCGTCGACTACCTCTTCGTCACCCCGTAGGGACAAGAGCGTGAGGGAGGCCTGGGCGCCACTGCCACGTGGTGCGCCCAGGCCGGCCTCTTGGGTTGCGAGCAAGGGCAGACCCGGCACGGGGGGAACCGAGCCTGCCCCTGCACGATGGCGCCTGCTGCCTCCCCCCGGAGTGTAGGCGCCTGACCCCGCCCGGGGTCACTACCTTCAGCGGCCGGTGCGGCTGGGGTGTCACGGCTGACGGCAGATGGTTGCAGGGTCAACACTCCTGTGAAGAGAGTCCCTTGCGTATCGCACAACCAGGTCACGCCCCCTCCGCACCAGCCGTGCACTGAGACGGCGTGTCGAAGGCGCCCCAGAGAACCCGCCTCTGTACACACCGTCTCCACGGTCTTCGCGAGCGACAGGCATTGGCACTGATGGTGAACCCCGCCCGGATTGTGGGTCCCCGAGGGGGCGAATAGCCTAGTTGCAGGGGGTCGGTTCGATCAGAGGAGCCGCCCATGAGTAAGAACAGAAACCGCGCCTGGCGCGCGACGGGTGTCGTAACCGTACTCGCCACGGCCGCCGCGATTGCCTCCGTCGCTCCGGCTGAGGCTCAGTCCACCGCTCAAGTAACCGCGTATACCTACGACGGTTGGGGTGGCGGAACCATCACCAGCCAGCCCGCCGGAATCAACTGCCACCAATTCGCGTGGGATCCGTACGGAACTGAAGCCCCGCCGAATCCGAACCCGACTGGCACTTGCACCGCGAGCTTCCCGGTCGGCACGACGGTCCACTTCACCGCCACAGCCGACCCAGGTTCTTTCGTCGACTTCCCCCCTGATCCGAATCCCGTGACCATACGGGCCGGCTACAACTACACGGGGGTTGTGTTCTGCCCGACCGACGGCCTCTGCTTCCCAGGGGGCTAGGGCCCGTCTTCAAACGGCGCGCATTGTTCACATGCTGAGGTGTGCTTGGCGCACGAGCCGAGGTGTGGACACGTGGCCATCGCGAAGAACCGAGGCCTCTACGAGCACGGCGACGTCAGAAGGCAGCGACCGGCTGGCGCCGTTCTCGGCCAGCCAGCGGGCTGCAGCCACGGTGCCGTAGGTGGACCAGCCGCCGATGAGTACGACGCGCTTGCTCGGGTTGAGGGGGCTCGGGGCTCTGACGATGTAGCCGCAATCGCGTACGACCTCGCCGTCCGTGGCGTCTCCTGCGTAGTCGGTGTCCTCCCAAGTGATAGCTCCTGCGCTCAGCCGGAAGGGCAGTACTTCTGCCATGGCTTCCAGGATGCGGTGAGCGGCCTCGTTGTTCTTCGGTCCTCCCAGGACGAGCAAGTCGTGCTCCATCTCGTGACCCGGGAGGTGCGCCGACAGGCGGACCCTCTCCAAGTCGAGGTCACGGTAGGCGTGGGTGAGGGAGGGGATGAGCACGGACAGCGCCCGGACCTGCCCCAGACCGGCTACGGGTCGTTGGTAGCGGCCGGTGTCGATGTGCGAGGTGTCCAGGACGATGGAGAGCTCGCTGGCGCCCAGGTAGCGCCAGGTGCGGCGGGCAGGCAGCCGTCTGACCACGAACCAGCGCGCCAGGCCGCCGATGCCGGTGAGTACTGCAGCTACCAGCGCGCTGAGAATCTGCGAGCCTACAGCCCCCGCAATGGTGCCCATGTCGATCTCCCCCTCCATTCGGGCAGACCTTAGCGTTCACGCTCCAAGCCGCCAATCTTAGGATCATGGCGGGGTGCATCGGCATGAACTCACTGACCAAGAGGGGGAGTTGCTCGCTCCGTCGATACCCCGGGCCGGGACCGGCCGTCTCCGGGTGGATGACCGGCGGATCCTCAACGGCATGGCGTTCAAGATCCGTACCGGGATCACCTGGCGGGACCGGCCCGAACGCTTCGGCCCTTGGAAAACGGTCTACACGCGCTTCCGCCGCTACGCTCTGCATGGCGTGTTCACGCGAGCTCTGCAGCAGCTCCAGGCATGGGCGGACGCGGCCGGGGACATCGACTGGCTGGTACAGATCGACTCCACTCTCGTCCGCGCCCATCAGCATGCCGCCGCCACTGGGCGAAAAGGGCGCAGCGTCGGACAGGCAGCCGACGCTCTGCCTATCCAGGGCGGCCCCAACGCCTTGGGCCAAACCCGACCCCGAGCAGGCGCGGGAGTAGCCGCACACCCAGGAGCCTGGCTACGAGCCCTCGCAAGGGGCAGGCGTACCGGGCGGCTTGCCGTGCACCGCCTGCGTTGGGGGCCGCGCGAACCCATGCGCCCGGGAGGGGTAGAACCCCGGCCATGCGTAGTGTCTGGGCCGTCATGGCTCAGCAACAGCCATTCCTACCTGGACTAACCCCGGGCATGCTGGGCCAGTGAACGTCGACGCGCGCTCCTCAACCTCGCCGACGGGCTCGCAGCCGTTTCAGCAGCCGACACAGAGGCGTTCAACGCGCCGGAAGGGGAAGTCCATGGCTGTCTACATCACCGCGGCAGGGGAGCGGTACCACGCTCACCCCGAATGCGCGCACATCATCGGTCCACAGAACACGGCACGCACCATGGGGTGGACCGTTCACCCTGTCGAAGAGGTAACCCTCGCCGAGGCCACGCAGCGAGGCAAGGCGCGGCCATGTCCCACTTGCGGTGGCACATCCTGACCGCCCGGGACGCCGCCGCCCGCACCGAACATGGCTGCTGAGCCCCCATCGATACCCACCGGGGAGAGAGGCCTGGGCGTCACCGCCACGTGGACATGCCCAGGCCTCCCACGCGAGCAAGGGCAGACCCGCCACGGGGGGAGACGGGCCTGCCCCTGCACGATGACGCCTGCTGCCTCCCCCCGGAGTGCAGGCGCCTAGCCCCGCCCGGGGTCACTCCATTCAGCGGTCCGTGAGACTGGGGTGTCACGGGTGACGGCCGATGGTTTCATGATCACCACGCTTGTGGAGACCTGCGCACACTACCGTCACGCTTCGATCACCACCGGGCACACTGGTGCTGTGACCACCGCACACACGGGTCGCGACGGCCGCCCCCTCGTCGCCACAGACCAGGCCGCCTACTCACTCAGCATGCGCCCGGGCCAGTTCCGCGCCTGGTCATGCCCTCACTCGGCCGGCGGCCGGTCGACGACGAACGTGCCGCGCGCGGGCAGCGTGACGACGAGCCCGCGCTCACGCAGCTCCCTGACCGCGCGCCGCGCGGTCAGGTAGGCGACACCGTACAGCTCGGCGAGGTCGCGCTCGGCGGGCAGCATCGCACCCGGTGGGATGGTGCCCGCCTCGATCTGTGCGGCAAGGTCGTCGGCGACTTGCACGTAGACGTACACGGGCCGCGTCGGATCGATCCGGCCACTGCGGTCACGGTCCATACATTCGAGCATGTGGCAGTGTTCGGCTACGCGTAGAGCTGGAATGCGCTGCACGGCTGCGTATAGCAGTGCATAGCGATATGGTGAAGAGCGAGGACCCCCGCGACCGTGCGACCGGCCCGGGGGCATGGCCCACGCTTCAAGGGAGCGTCGACATGCGACACCGTACCGCCGCGCCACCCAGCGCCGTAGATCAGGCCCCGCCAGACCTCGCCACGATGCGCGAGGCCGTCGACAGACTGCTCGACCCGGACGCCGTCCCCGTGGCCCTGCCGCCGGCTCCCGACGAGCTGGAGGCGCTGACGCTCCAGCTGCGCGGGCACCTCGACCTGCTGATGCCCACGGTCGAGGAGCTGGCCGCCCGGCTGGGGAAGAACAGCATCCCGAGGTACTGCGCGCTCGCCTGTGTCGGTGAGGCCCGCCTCCGGCTCAAGGAGGAGCCGAGCTCGGCCATAGGCGGAGCTCTGGCGCACGCCCGCCGTCTGGCCCGCGTCCTGAACGCCCTGTGCGACCACTTCGAGGCCCTCGCCCGGGCCGCGCCGTGAAGTCGATCATCGGCCTGCTCGTGTACGTGGCGGTCGTGATCGCCCCCGTCCTGGCTCTGGTGCTGGCCCGCACACCGCGCTAACACACCCCATAGACCCCGCCTCTTCCGTGCTCCGCAAGACACGAAGAGTCGGGCCCGCCCGTCCCGTCGCAAGGCTCCGCAAGACCTTCGGCGGGGCGGGTCCCAAGCCCCCCGCTCCGGCTCCCCAACCCTGGACAGGTCAAGCAGCCGGAGCGGGGCCCAACCCCCGCCGGTGCCTCCGGCGGTACCCTGCGCCCATGCTCACGCCGCCTGAAATCACCCGCACCACCTGTGGTGGCTGCGGCGCCCTCGTGGAAGGCCTGAACGAGCGCTACAGCTGCACGGTCTGCGGCTGGGTCAACCAGTGGGATGACTCGACGTCCCCGCTGCCAGCGGCAGAAGACGATCCGGACTACCCCGGCCCGCGCCGCCGCCGCTGACGGCCACCCTTACAGCCCCTCTTGTCCGCTTCCCTCGTGGCGGCCGGGAGGGGCTTCGTCGTCCACGAGGGCGAACACGCGGACGCCGAGCGCGTCGGCGATGAGCAGGAGGTCGACCAGCGTGGGGCCAGACATGCCGAAGGGCCAGCGCAAGGGGGGAGTGCGCTGGCCCTTCGGGGGACGCCCGTCCCGGCTACTTCCCGAGACCTACTTGCGAAGGTACTACGGGGGTTGGTTCCGGGGCGGCCGTCAGGATCGGTGTGCCGCCCGCCCCGGGGGGTTTGGGGCGTGCGGCCGTCCGATCGGTGAGGAGATTCGGAGCCGAAGGCCCCGGGTGTGTGCGCGAGGGCACGACCAGGTCGAAGCTGGGGAGGCCTCGGCCCGATGTCACCCACAGTCCCCTGTGGGCAGGGTGTTTCTCTCATCTGGGTAGAACCTACGACAGGGGGAACCACTCCGACAGCAGGAAACGCGCCCTGCCATCCACCTCGCACACCTTCTTCACACGCTCTGACCCCTGCCCCCTCCGGCTCGGCCCCACGGCGGGCGCGGGGCCGGGGAGGGCAGGGGATCAGGAGCACGCATCCTGTGGCTCAGCTGGGAGTTTCCTGTGAGCGCGAGGTTATTTCCCGGGTGCGTCAGATGCGTGCGAAAGCCTGCTCGATGATGTCGAGGCCCTCGTTCAGCAGATCCTGACCGATGACGAGCGGGGGCAGGAAGCGCAGCACGTTGCCGTAGGTGCCACAGGTCAGGACCAGCAGGCCCTCCTGGTGGCAGGCCTTGGCGAGCGCGCCGGTCGCCTCCGGGTTCGGCTCCTTGGTGGTGCGGTCCTTGACCAACTCGATCGCGATCATGGCGCCGCGGCCGCGCACATCGCCGATGACGTCGAACTTCTCGGCCATCGCCGTGAGGCGGGCCTTCATGGTCGCCTCGATCTCCTTCGCGCGGGCGTTGAGATCGAACTCCTTCATCGTCTCGATCGCGCCGAGAGCGCCAGCGCAGGCGACCGGGTTGCCGCCGTAGGTGCCGCCCAGGCCGCCCGCGTGCGCGGCGTCCATGATCTCGGCGCGACCGGTCACGGCGGCGAGCGGCAGACCGCCCGCGATGCCCTTGGCGGTGGTGATCAGGTCCGGGACGATGCCCTCGTCCTCGCAGGCGAACCACTGGCCGGTGCGGCAGAAGCCGGACTGGATCTCGTCGGCGACGAAGACGATGCCGTTGTCCGTGGCGAACTTGCGCAGCGCGGGCAGGAAGCCCTTCGCCGGCTCGATGAAGCCGCCCTCGCCGAGCACCGGCTCGATGATGATGGCGGCCACGTTGTCGGCGCCGATCTGCTTGGTGATCTGGTCGACGGCCTGGGCGGCGGCCTCGGGGCCGCAGTTCTCCGGACCGGTCGGCCACCGGTAGGCGTACGCCATCGGCATGCGGTAGACCTCGGGCGCGAACGGGCCGAAGCCGTGCTTGTACGGCATGTTCTTGGAGGTCAGGGCCATCGTCAGGTTGGTCCGGCCGTGGTAGCCGTGGTCGAAGACGACGACCGCCTGGCGCTTGGTGTAGGCACGGGCGATCTTGACGGCGTTCTCGACGGCCTCGGCGCCCGAGTTGAACAGCGCGGACTTCTTGGCGTGGTCGCCGGGCGTGAGCTCGGCCAGCGCCTCGGCGACGGCCACGTAGCTCTCGTAGGGCGTGACCATGAAACAGGTGTGCGTGAAGTCCTGCAGCTGCGCCGACGCGCGGCGTACGACGGCCTCGGCGGAGGCGCCGACCGATGTCACCGCGATGCCGGAGCCGAAGTCGATCAGACGGTTGCCGTCGACGTCCTCGATGATCCCGCCGCCCGCGCGCGCGGTGAAGACCGGCAGCACGGAGCCCACGCCCTGCGCGACCGCCGCGGTACGGCGGGCCTGCAGTTCCTGCGACTTCGGGCCGGGGATGGCGGTAACGACGCGGCGCTCCTGGGGAAGTGCGGTCATGGGGGCTCCCTGAGATCGTGCGAACCCGACCCGGAGCAGCCGGTGCACCGGCGTGCCAGTGGGCGGCGGGGTCGGGCGGGGGTGTTTTTCGGACGCTTACCTTCTTTTCTCGCAGGTTAAGACCGGTCGCCGGGGGTGGGCATGCTCCATGTGGGCGCCTTGGCCGTGGCTGCTTGTCCGCACTGGACATAGCGCCGTGGGTCGCGGCTTCGCGGGTGCGGCCGTGTAAGCGGTGAACTCCCCTTGCGGGGGCGTTAGATTGACTCGCTGATGGTGCAGGGAGCGGCTGGTCAGGGGGCAAGAGCGATGGACAGCGACGGGACGCAGGACGCGCGCGGCACACGGGCCAATCCCGTGCCGCGTCCGGCCGGGCCGCCTCAGGTGCCGCCCCGGCCGGCGCACGCCCCCGGGGCACCGCCCCGGCCGGACGGCGGGGCGTTCCTG
This sequence comes from Streptomyces sp. NPDC001156, assembly GCF_053598275.1. Taxonomy (NCBI): domain Bacteria; kingdom Bacillati; phylum Actinomycetota; class Actinomycetes; order Kitasatosporales; family Streptomycetaceae; genus Streptomyces; species Streptomyces sp. NPDC001156. The sequence continues at coordinate 13,453 of NZ_JBSFJX010000113.1, forward strand.
GCCTGGCTGCGCGCGCCGCGGCCGGAGACGGCGCCCGGCGTGTGGCGTCTCGGGCACCGGCCGCGGCCCGAGCAGGAACCCGAGCGGACGCCGACGCGGCAGCTGATCAGCGGGGCGCTCATCGCCTTCCTGGTGGGCTGGCTGATCTGGTCGCTGCTGTGGAACGGCTACCTCGGCGGCTGGTGGGTCGTGCCGCTCGAACTGTTCACTCCGGACTCCTGGCGTCACAGCGACGACCGCGTCGGCAACGCCTTTCTCTGGTACGGCTACTACACGGTCATCGCCCTCGCCATCATGACCGTCGTCGGCAAGCTCGGCCGCTGGGGCGAGCTCTGGCGGCGCTTCGGCCCGCCGGCCTGGCGCGCCGCCGCCCCGGTCAGCGAGCGGCCCCCGGCGCCGGAGGACGACCCGGCCCAGTGGAACCAGCTGCGCGCCGCCGGTGCGGGCGACGCCGCCGACCGGCTCGCCGCCGACGCGCGCGCCGGACTCATGGGCGACGTGGACCACGCCCGGGTGGCCCGCGCCTGGCAGGGTGTGCTCAACGGCCGGCACAGCCTCGCCTCTTTCACCGGCGCGGTCCTCAAGGACGGCGCCGCCGCCTGCCTGCACCCCTCGGGCGAGCGCGACCTGCCCGCCCGGCTCGGCCGGCACGACCTGATGACCGGGCAGGTACGGCTCGGCTCGACCGTCGACGACACCCGCAACCCCTACGCCTACCGCGGCACGGGCCTCGCCCTCGGCCCCGAGCTGCTCGGCACCTCGCTGGTCGCCGTCGGCCCCGCGGGCTCCGGCAAGACCGGCTCGGTCGTATGGCCGCTCGCCGAGTCGCTGTGCCTGCACGCGCTCGCCGGCCGGGCCGCGGTGGTCGTGGTCGGCGCGGCCGGTGCCGGGCTCGGCCCGGCGGACGCCTACGACGTCGTCGTACGCATCGGCCATCCCGAATCGGTGTACGACCTGGACCTGTACGGCGGGACCAGCGACCCGGACGAGGCGGCGGCCGTGCTCGCCGAGGCGCTCGTGGGCGACCTCGCCGATCCGCACCCGGGCGGGGACAGCCGCCGCTCGACCACCGTGCTCGCCCAGTTGCTCGGGCCGTACCGGGCCGTGCACGGCCGGTTCCCGTCCGTGCCGGAGCTGCGTCAGCTCCTCGACGGAGCCCCTGGACCGCTGTCGGCGTTGCGCAAGGCCCTTCAGGACACCGGACAGGACTCGCTGCTGCGCGAGCTCGACGCGCGCGAGCGGCAGTCGGGGCATCCCGGCGACGTGGGCGGCGTCCTGGCGGACCGGGTCGCGCTGCTCGACCGGCCGGCGTTCGCCGCCTTCTTCGACACCTCAGGGCAGTCCAGACCCTTCTCCCTGCGCGCCCTCGACCACCCGGTACGGGTCAGGATCGACCTGCCCGAGCGCGGCCACGCCGACGCCTCGCGGATCCTGGCGCGGCTGGTCCTCGCCCAGTTCACGGCCAGCGTCGCGACCCGCGAGGACCGGTCGTTGTTCGCGTGCCTGGTGCTCGACGACGCGACGGGTGCGGTGACCCCCGAGACTGTGCGCGGCATCCAGCGGCTGCGGTCCGCGAACGCCGGGGTGGTCCTGACCCTGCGCACCCTCGACGACGTCCCCCGGCCGCTGCGGGGGCCCCTGCTCGGCGCCACCGGTTGCCGGATGGCGCTGTCCGGGCTCACTCCCTGGGACGGACAGGACTTCGCCGAGGTCTGGGGGAAGGAGTGGATCGAGACGCGGGACGTCACGGACCGGCAGATCATCGCGGAGACCCCGGCGGGCAAGGCGCTGCACATGCTGCGGCGGGTGATCACCGGGCATGCGCCCACCGCGCGAGCCGTGACCGTCCGCCAGGTCGAGCGCGAGCGCTGGTCCGCGTCCGAACTGGCGCACGCGGTCCCGCCCGGCCACGCGGTGCTGTCCCTGACGAATGTGCAGGGCGAGCATGCCCCCCCGCTCCTCGTGGACCTGCGGAGCTGAGACAGCCGGCCCGGGACGTCCGGGGTTCTGGGCACGCGGCGACCGTACGGTGAGGCAGAATCGACATAGCTCGTTCATACGTGGCGGCCAAAGGATCACAAAGATCACACAGTCCGTGGCCGCCATGGATTTCGTGCAGACCCTGTCCGTACCGACCTGAAGGCCTCATGCCTCCCACGCTCGCCTCGCTCGTCCACCACTCCGCGCTGAAGCTCACCGTGCGCGCGGGCGAGGACCGCCTGGACGTGCCCGTCCGCTGGGCGCACGTCAGCGAGCTCGCCGACCCGGTGCCCTACATGGAGGGCGGCGAGCTGCTGCTGATCACGGCGCTGACGCTGGACGCCGACGACCCCGAGGCCATGAGCCGCTATCTGAAGCGGCTCGTGGGCGCGGGCGTGGTCGGGCTCGGGTTCGCCGTCGGGGTGAACTACGACGAGATCCCGAAGGCCCTCGTGGACGCGGCGCGGGAGGAGGGGCTCCCGCTGCTCGAGGTGCCCCGCCGCACCCCCTTCCTCGCCATCAGCAAGGCCGTCTCCGCCGCCATAGCGGCCGATCAGTACCGCGCCGTGACCGCGGGGTTCGCCGCCCAGCGCGAGCTGACCAAGCAGGCCCTGAACGACGGCCCCGAGGGACTGCTCGCCGCGCTCGCCGGGCAGGTGGACGGCTGGGCCGCGATGTACGACGCCTCCGGCGCCGTCGTCGCGGTCGCACCCGAGTGGGCGGAGCGGCGGGCGGCCCGGCTCACCGCCGACGTGGAACGGCTGCGGGAGCGGCCCGCCCCGGCCAGTTCCGTGGTCGCGGGGCCGAGCGGCGAGGACCGGGTCGAGCTGCACTCCCTCGGCACCGGCCGGCGCCCGCGTGCGGCGCTCGCCGTGGGCACCGCGGCCGCGCTGGGCACCGCCGAGCGGTACGCCGTGCACTCCGCCATCGCCCTGCTGACCCTCACCACCGAGCGGTCCCGGTCCCTGCACGCGGCCGAGCAGCGGATCGGGGCGGCCGTGCTGCGCATGCTGCTCGCCGGTCAGCCCGACCACGCGCGGGCGGTGGCCGGGGACCTGTACGGCGGCCTCCTCGACGCGCCCTTCCGGCTGATCCTCGCCGAATCGGCGTCCGCGTCGGCGGCCCGGGCGCACGCCGACGGGCACGCACGTGTGGCGCCCGTGCCGCAGACCGCCGTGACGCCGCCGTCGGTCGAGACGAACGGCGATCCGCTCGGCGGGCTCACCGAGACCCTGGAGTCCGCCGCCGCCCGCTCCGGGGAGGCCGTGCTCGTCGTACCCGACGGGGAGCGGCTCGTGGTGCTCGCCGTCGACGGGGGCGCGACCGTGGCCGCCTGCCAGGAGTACGTCCAGGCGGCGCGGGCCGCCGCGGTGGAGCAACCGGCCGCCGACGAGGGCGAACTGGTGGTGGGGCTTTCGGCGCCCGCCGGGCCGATCGCCGTCGCGGCCGCCTACAAGCAGGCCGAGCAGGCGCTGTCGGTGGCCCGGCGGCGCGGCCGATCTCTGGTCGAGCACGAGGAGCTGGCGGCCGGCTCCGTCGTGCCGCTGCTCGCGGACGACGCCGTGCGCGCCTTCGCGGACGGTCTGCTGCGCGCGCTGCGCGAACACGACGCCACGGGGCGGGGCGATCTGGTCGCCTCGCTGCGCGCCTGGCTGTCCCGCCACGGCCAGTGGGACGCGGCGGCGGCCGACCTCGGCGTCCACCGCCACACGCTGCGCTACCGGATGCGACGGGTCGAGGAGATCCTCGGGCGCTCGCTCGACGATCCGGACGTGCGAATGGAGCTGTGGCTGGCGCTCAAGGCGTCCGCCTCGGCGGGCGAGTGACGGCCACCGGACCGCGGCTGTACAACCCGTACTAGCCCCGCACCCCACTGCTACGCACCGGACAAACGACCCATCGCCCACCCGGCCCTACCGTGGAGCTCGAACTTCATGGAACACCAACTTCGGAAGGGCCGGGACTCGCACATGACTTCCACCCACGCCTTCTGGCTCGCCGGCCGCCAGGCCACCGGTGAGACCACCTTCGACGTCACCTCCCCGTGGGACGGCCGGCTCGTCGGCAAGGTCAGCGTCCCGACCGAGGCCCAGGTCGAGGAGGCCGTGGCCGCCGCTTACGCCGTGCGCGACGAGTTCGCCGCCACCCCGGCGCACGTCCGGGCCGCCGCGCTCGACCATGTGTCGAAGCGCCTGGTTGAGCGCACCGAGGAGATCGCGCAGCTGATCTCCGCCGAGAACGGCAAGCCCATCAAGTGGGCCCGCGGTGAGGTCGGCCGCGCCGTGTCCGTGTTCCGCTTCGCGGCCGAGGAGGCCCGTCGTTTCAACGGCGGCGAGGCCCAGCGCCTCGACACCGACGCCGGCGGTCAGGGCCGCCTCGCGCTGACCCGCCGCTTCCCGAAGGGCGTCGTCCTCGGCATCGCGCCGTTCAACTTCCCGCTGAACCTGTGCGCCCACAAGGTCGCCCCGGCCATCGCCGCCGGCGCCCCGATCATCCTGAAGCCGGCGCCCGCCACCCCGCTGTCCGGCCTGATCATCGGTGACCTGCTCGCCGAGACCGACCTGCCCGCCGGCTCCTGGTCGATCCTTCCGGTCGCCAACGACCGCATGCCCGCGCTGGTCCAGGACGAGCGTCTGCCGGTCATCTCCTTCACCGGCTCCGACAAGGTCGGTTACGCGATCATGGACTCGGTGCCGCGCAAGCACCTCACCCTGGAGCTCGGCGGCAACGGCGCGGCCGTCGTCCTCGCCGACTACGCGAGTGACGAGGACCTGGACTGGGCCGCGAACCGCATCGCCACCTTCTCCAACTACCAGGGCGGCCAGTCCTGCATCTCCGTGCAGCGCGTGATCGCCGACGCGTCGGTCTACGACCGGCTGCTCCCGCGTATCGTCGCCGCCGTCGAGGCGCAGGTCACCGGTGACCCCTCCGACTCCGCCACGGACGTCGGCCCGCTGGTCAGCGAGGACGCGGCCAAGCGCGTGGAGTCCTGGGTCGAGGAGGCGGTCGGTGCGGGCGCCAAGCTCCTGACCGGCGGCAAGCGGGACGGCGCCGCCTACGCACCCACCGTCCTGACCGAGGTGCCGGCCGATGTGACCCTCTTCTGCGAGGAGATCTTCGGGCCGGTGCTCACGGTGCAGAAGGTGGACGGCGAGGCCGAGGCCTTCGCCGCCGTCAACGACTCCAAGTACGGCCTCCAGGCGGGCGTGTTCACGCACGACCTCCAGGTCGCCTTCCGTGCCCACCGTGCCCTCGAGGTCGGCGGCGTCGTCATCGGCGACGTGCCCTCCTACCGCGCGGACCAGATGCCGTACGGCGGCGCCAAGCAGTCCGGTGTCGGGCGTGAGGGCGTCAAGTTCGCGATGGACGACTACACGTACGAGCGCGTGCTGGTCCTGACGGGCCTGGCTCTCTGACGCCACGTTCACACCGACGGCCGGAGCCCGCTGTGCGGGGGCTCCGGCCGTCGGCGTACGTCCACACATCCCGAGCCGAGCACGCCGACAGGGACAGCGTCATATGCAGGCATTGTGGATATTTGGCATGCAATATGTTTCTTCATTCCTCCAAGGTCAGACCACCCCGCGAGTCACCCTGTCGTGGGCGAGCCGTGCGGGGGCACCGGTCGTCGGGGCCCGGTGTCGCAGGTCGTGGCCGCCGAGGCCTTCAAGAGCCCGGGTCGACTTGACACCAGGGCCAGTTCGGCGGATGTCGGCCGAGGCGTTTTCCCGGGCGGGTGGTTGCGCGAGGACTGGTGGCGGCGCCCGGATTGGGGTACCAACGATCGAGTAGCACCGGTCAGTAACGTACGCCCGCAAGATCGCCGTACGGCGCGCTTGGTCGTCGTACGACTTCTTGATCGAAGTACGCCCCATTGATCCCGATTCGCGGCGAGGTGAGCCTCATGTCCGCACCAACAGCCCCCACCCCCAAGCCCACCGTCACAGAGCGTGAGGCCCGTCAGGTCGCCGAGGCCGCACGCCAGCAGGACTGGCACAAGCCCAGCTTTGCCAAGGAGCTGTTCCTCGGCCGTTTCCGGCTCGACCTCATCCACCCCCACCCGCTGCCCACCGACGAGCACGTACAGCGCGGCGAGGAGTTCCTCGCCAAGCTGCGCGACTTCTGCGAGACGCAGATCGACTCCGCCCGCATCGAGCGGGAGGCGCGGATCCCCGACGAGACGATCGACGGGCTCAAGGAGCTCGGCGCCTTGGGCATGAAGATCGACACGAAGTACGGCGGTCTCGGCCTCACCCAGGTGTACTACAACAAGGCGCTCGCTCTGGTCGGCTCCGCGAGCCCGGCGATCGGCGCGCTGCTGTCCGCGCATCAGTCGATCGGCGTACCGCAGCCGCTCAAACTCTTCGGCACCCAGGAGCAGAAGGACACCTTCCTGCCCCGCTGTGCCCGCACCGACATCTCGGCGTTCCTGCTCACCGAGCCGGACGTGGGTTCGGACCCCGCCCGTCTCGCCACCACGGCCGTCCCGGACGGGGACGACTACGTGATCGACGGCGTGAAGCTGTGGACCACCAACGGCGTGGTCGCCGATCTGCTCGTCGTCATGGCGCGCGTGCCCAAGTCCGAGGACCACAAGGGCGGTATCACCGCGTTCGTCGTCGAGGCCGCGTCGGAAGGCGTCACCGTCGAGAATCGCAACGCCTTCATGGGGCTGCGCGGCCTCGAGAACGGCGTCACGCGCTTCCACCGTGTGCGCGTCCCGGCCGCCAACCGCATCGGACCTGAGGGCGCGGGCCTCAAGATCGCGCTCACCACGCTGAACACCGGCCGGCTCTCCCTGCCCGCGATGTGCGTGGGCGCGGGCAAGTGGTGCCTGAAGATCGCCCGGGAGTGGTCGGCGGTCCGCGAGCAGTGGGGCAAGCCGGTCGCGCTGCACGAGGCGGTCGGTTCGAAGATCTCCTTCATCGCGGCGACCACCTTCGCCCTGGAGGCGGTCGTCGACCTCTCCTCGCAGATGGCCGACGAGGACCGCAACGACATCCGCATCGAGGCCGCCCTCGCCAAGCTGTACGGCTCGGAGATGGCCTGGCTGATGGCCGACGAGCTGGTCCAGATTCGCGGCGGCCGGGGCTTCGAGACGGCTGAGTCCCTCAAGGCCCGCGGCGAGCGGGCGGTGCCGGCTGAGCAACTGCTGCGCGACCTGCGTATCAACCGGATCTTCGAGGGCTCCACGGAGATCATGCACCTGCTGATCGCACGCGAGGCGGTGGACGCCCACCTGTCCGTGGCCGGTGATCTGATCGATCCGGACAAGTCCCTGGCCGACAAGGCGAAGGCCGGTGCGAACGCCGGTGTCTTCTACGCCAAGTGGCTGCCGAAACTGGTCGCGGGTCAGGGTCAGGTCCCGGGTGCGTACGGCGAGTTCCGCCAGGAGGTCGACCTCTCCTCGCATTTGCGGTACGTCGAGCGCAGTGCCCGCAAGCTGGCCCGCTGCACGTTCTACGGCATGTCCCGCTGGCAGGGCCGCATGGAGACCAAGCAGGGCTTCCTGGGCCGGATCGTGGACATCGGCGCCGAACTGTTCGCGATGAGCGCGGCCTGCGTGCGGGCCGAGCACCTGCGCCGCTCGGGGCAGCACGGACGCGAGGCCTACCAGCTCGCCGACGTCTTCTGCCGGCAGTCCCGCATCCGCGTCGAGGAACTGTTCGGCCGGCTGTGGGCCAACACGGACGACCTCGACCACAAGGTGGTCAAAGGAGTGCTGTCCGGTACCTACGAGTGGCTGGAGGACGGCGTCGTCGACCCGTCCGGCGAAGGCCCCTGGATCGCGGACGCGACGCCCGGCCCGAGCCGCCGGGAGAACGTGCACCGTCCGATCCGGTGACGGCGGCATCCCCGCGCCCCTTTCGGGGCGCGGGGAACCGCGCGATCAACCACGGGTGACCGGCGGGCGACGCATGACGCGCGGCCCCGGTCGCTTGCTCGCGGGGCTCAGCAGTACTTCTCGCTGGGGTCCCGCGTCGTCCACGAGCAGGAGTCGACCTTCGAACCGTTCGACTTCGTCAGCGTCGCCGTGTCGCTCGTGTTGTTCCAGACGTACCAGCGACGGTTCTGGTACTTGTCCGCGGTGGTGTCCTTGCCCCGGCCGGTGTGCACCTTCATCGTCTTGTGCGCACCGATCTTCACGTTGGGGAACGTGTACCGGTGGTTCGAGGCGTCCTTCAGGATCCAGCCCTTCAGCGAGACCGCCGAGGAACCGTTGTTCTTGATCTGGACCCATTCGGCGTTCAGGCTCTTGTTCGAACCGTCGTCCTTGCCGGGGCTGTCGAACCAGACCCGGTAAATGGTCACCCCACCCGCGGCCTGCGCGGGAGTGGCCAGGAATGCCGTGCTCGCCAGGGCCACGGCGCCCGCGAGAGCGGGCAGGGCGGCGCGAATGCGCATGAAGATCCCCCCCAAGGATGTCGTCCTCCGGCCGGTCTTCCACCGGCCAGGATTGAAGTGTTATCACAAGATCTTCACTGGAGCTTCACAAGAGGCGATTCTGCCTCGCCCGGCAGCGAGGGCGGATATGGCACACGCGTGAGGGATGCCCTGTCCTCACGTCGGCGCCGTACCGCAACAATGGAGGCATGAGCGACAGTCCAGCCCCTCTTGCCGACCCCCATCTCGTCTTCGACTCCGTGGACGGAGTGCGGGAGGTCGTGATCCTCGGCTCCACCGGCTCGATCGGCACCCAGGCCATCGACCTCGTGCTGCGCAACCCCGACCGCTTCCAGGTCACCGCGCTCTCGGCCAACGGCGGCCGGGTCGGACTGCTCGCCGAGCAGGCCCGCCGACTGCGCGTGCACACGGTCGCCGTCGCGCGCGAGGACGTCGTGCCGGCCCTGCGGGAGGCTCTCAGCGCCCAGTACGGCCCCGGAGAGGCGCTCCCCGAGATCCTCGCCGGACCCGAGGCGGCGACCCGCCTGGCCGCCTCGGACTGCCACACGGTCCTGAACGGCATCACCGGCTCCATCGGCCTCGCGCCCACCCTCGCCGCCCTGGAGGCGGGCCGCACGCTCGCGCTCGCCAACAAGGAGTCGCTCATAGTCGGCGGCCCGCTGGTGAAGGCCCTGGCCAAGCCTGGCCAGATCATCCCGGTCGACTCCGAGCACGCCGCCCTCTTCCAGGCCCTCGCCGCCGGCACCCGCGCCGATGTGCGCAAGCTCGTCGTCACCGCCTCCGGCGGCCCGTTCCGCGGCCGGACTAAGGCCGAGCTGGCCGACGTCACCCCCGAGGACGCCCTCGCCCATCCCACCTGGGCGATGGGCCCGGTCATCACGATCAACTCGGCGACCCTGGTGAACAAGGGCCTGGAAGTGATCGAGGCGCACCTGCTGTACGACATTCCCTTCGATCGCATTGAGGTGGTCGTGCATCCGCAGTCGTATGTCCACTCGATGGTGGAATTCACGGACGGATCGACGCTGGCGCAGGCGACGCCCCCGGATATGCGGGGGCCGATCGCCATCGGACTCGGCTGGCCCGAACGGGTGCCCGATGCGGCGCCCGCCTTCGACTGGAGCAAGGCCTCCACCTGGGAATTCTTCCCGCTCGACACCGAGGCGTTCCCCTCGGTGGGACTCGCCCGGCACGTGGGTGAGCTCGCGGGCACGGCCCCGGCAGTGTTCAATGCGGCAAATGAGGAGTGCGTCGACGCGTTCCTGAACGGCAGCCTGCCGTTTCTCGGGATCATGGATACGGTCACACGGGTGGTGGAGGAACACGGCACCCCTCGTAAGGGAACTTCTCTGACCGTCGCGGACGTCCTCGAAGCGGAGGCCTGGGCGCGCGCCCGGGCGAGGGAACTGACGGCGCAGACGGCAACCGCGGAGGCTCGTGCATGACGACCCTGATGATGATCCTCGGCATAGTCGTCTTCGCGTTGGGCCTGCTGGTCTCGATCGCCTGGCACGAGCTGGGGCATCTGTCGACGGCCAAGCTCTTCGGTATCCGGGTGCCGCAGTACATGGTCGGCTTCGGCCCGACCGTCTGGTCCCGCAAGAAGGGCGAGACCGAGTACGGCGTCAAGGCGATTCCGCTCGGCGGCTACATCCGCATGATCGGGATGTTCCCGCCGGGGCCGGACGGCCGGATCGAGGCCCGCTCCACCTCGCCGTGGCGCGGGATGATCGAGGACGCCCGGGCCCAGTCCTTCGAGGAACTGCAGCCCGGTGACGAGGACCGCCTCTTCTACACGCGCAAGCCGTGGAAGCGGGTCATCGTCATGTTCGCGGGCCCCTTCATGAACCTGATCCTCGCCGTGGCGGTCTTCCTCGGCGTGATGATGACCTTCGGCGTCCAGACCCAGACCACCACGGTCTCCAAGGTCTCCGACTGCGTCATCCAGCAGAGCGACAACCGCACCAAGTGCGTGAAGGACGACCCGGCCGCTCCCGCCCGGGCCGCCGGACTCAAGCCCGGCGACAAGATCCTCGCGTTCAACGGCGCACAGGTGCAGGACTGGTCCATGCTCCAGTCCGAGATCCGCGCCAACCCTGGCAAGGACGTCACGCTCACGGTCGAACGCAAGGGCCAGAAGGTCGACCTGCACGCCCGCCTGATCAAGAACCAGGTGAGCAAGACGGACGGCAACGGCGGCTATGTCGAGGGCAAGTACGTGTACGCCGGCTTCCTTGGCTTCACACCCGCCGCCGGCATCGTCCCGCAGTCCTTCGACCAGTCCGTGCAGCGCATGGGCGACATGATGGAGAACGGCGTCGAGTCGCTGATCTCCCTGCCGGGCAAGATCCCGGCGCTGTGGGACGCGGCCTTCGGCAATGCGCCCCGCCAGCCGGACTCCCCGATGGGCGTGGTCGGCGCGGCCCGAGTCGGCGGTGAGGTGTTCACCCTCGACGTCCCGCCGTCCCAGCAGATCGCGATGATGCTGCTGCTCGTCGCGGGATTCAACCTGTCCCTGTTCCTGTTCAACATGCTTCCGCTGCTCCCGCTCGACGGCGGGCACATCGCGGGCGCCCTGTGGGAGTCGCTGCGCCGGACCGTGGCCAAGGTACTGCGCCGCCCGGACCCGGGCCCCTTCGACGTGGCGAAGCTGATGCCCGTGGCGTACGTGGTGGCTGGGATCTTCGTCTGCTTCACCATCCTGGTGCTGATCGCGGATGTGGTTAACCCGGTGAAAATCTCCTAGCCACTCGGTGTTGGCGGCGGCCGGGGAGACTTCTTCCCGGCCGCCGCCCATTGGGTGGGACTAACGGACCGTGATGTGCTGGCGTCCGGGCCCGTGGCGTAATCTCAAGGCTTGGAGCCCGTCGTTCCGGGACCGGACCTTGATCCACAATTTGGGGTTGCACAGCAGATGACTGCGATTTCACTTGGCATGCCGTCCGTTCCGATCAAGCTCGCCGAGCGCCGGAAGAGCCGGCAGATCCAGGTCGGATCCGTGGCGGTGGGCGGTGACGCCCCGGTGTCGGTGCAGTCGATGACGACGACTCGTACGTCGGACATCGGTGCCACGTTGCAGCAGATCGCGGAGCT
>NZ_JBSFJX010000114.1:0-24808 GCF_053598275.1 Streptomyces sp. NPDC001156
TCAAACGCCCCGGACCGATCATGGTCCGGGGCGTTGGTACTGCTGGGAAAGGGAGCCCCCTGTCGGATTCGAACCGACGACCTTCGCTTTACAAGTTCGACCCGAGCCCGGCGTGGTCCGGGCTCTCCTTGCGCATCGGGGCCGTACGCGGCTGCCGATTGTCGCCGCCGTCCGTGGTCGTTGATGTCAGTGTTGGATGTCAGCGGAACACTCAACGCTGTGGCCCACGTTGAACTCCACGGCTCGGCTCCGCCTCGCACAGTGCCGCGAGTTTCTTTGAGTTGAGGTTAGCCAAATGAGGTCCCGGCCAGTTCGGACCTGCCAAACCATCCCGCATGGATGCAGGGTTAGCCCCAGTGCTGGGCGCGCTGGCGGGGGTGTGTCGTTAATTAGACACTCCCACGCGGCGCGCGGCTCCGTGTCATACAAGGAACTCGGCGAGCGGGAAGGACCGATGGCGACGTGGTGGAACCAGATAGTTCTGCCGGTGGGTCGTGTGCAGGACCGAGTTGATGCCGGCGTGGGGGCTGCGCGGTGCGACGGGGAGTGTCATATCGGGATAGTGGCCATCCATCGAGAGCCGAACGCGATTGAAGATTCCAATCGTCGGCTGGAACGAAATGAAGTGCAACCCTGCCGCTTTCTTCTCGCTGTAGTGGTCTGCCGCCGGATCGGATGTGTAATGGAATGGATTGTCCAGCGTGTCGAAATCGCCGCGCACTGGGATGGTCGTCCCCGTAGGGTAGGCCTTCCCATAGTTGCTGGTCGTCGGTGATGTGGTGCTGTCCACCTGCGACATGCTCCCAGTGTGGCCGTAGGCGTGGTAGCGCTGGACCCCTTGCGCTACTTCGGCCTCACTTTGACCTGGCGGTTGGAGGGCAAGCGTACCCGGGGCGGGCGCGGGCGAGAGGCCGGGCTGGAGCATCGCCTGGACGCGATCCGCGTACTGAGGGAAGTTCTGTTCGTACCAGGTCACCAGATCTTGAAACAGGTGCGAGAGATGCATGGTGGTCCCCTGTTTGAAGTAACCGTTGGGCCACTGATCGGTGAGGCCAGGCAGGGTCTCCAGATTGGCGATGACGCCGGGTCCCATATTCGAGTCCAGGGTAGTGGCGAAGCCGAGGAAGCCCTGCGCCTGTCGAGGAATCGACTGTGCACCGGGAATTTTAGCTGCCAGCGCCAGCTTGCTCGGCAGGCCCTGTTGCCCGTAGAAACCGCCCCCGGAGAAGCCGTAGCGGATACTCGTCACCTTGAACAGGCTGCCCGCCTGGTTGCTTCCAGACCCGAAGAGGACGTTTTGGGCTGCCTTGATATTGTCGAGCGAGTCACTGCGGAGTAGCACGGCCACGTCATTCTGTTCCAAGCGGACCGGCCCGAAGCCAGGCGGGGGCTGGTCGCTAGGGAACGTCCTGGCCTCCTGCAGCGCATATACGGTATGGCCCTCCGTCTTGGAAGTCACCAAATCGACCGGCAGATACTCTGGGTAACGCGTTCCCGCCTTGAAGAAGCCCGACGTCTTGCCCAGGGTTGGGATGTAGTGGTGGAAGTAGGGAAGTCCCCAGGCCACCGTGGTGGCCACTCCTGTGGGAGTGGGCGGAAATTGGCGTTCCAGACCCAGGAGGGCGGACTCGAGGTGGTGCTGCGCCTCCTGCAACGCCTTAGCATTCGCCAGCACATTCAGCCTTGCGGTAATGACATGATCGTGCAGGGCCGGCACCCGGACCGCAATCGTGCCATTGCTGCTCTTCACGCCCGAGCCATCGACCATGACCACCTGCTCGTTCTGCAGGATATATTGTTCCTGGACGGTCGGGCTGTCGGCGCCGGCAGCGGGCCGGTCCGGTGGTTTTGCAATGCTGTCGATCAGCTCATAGATGCCGGCGGATGCTAGAGCGGCACCGAAGGCACCCGCTGTCCCTTGAAGCAGGCGTCGCCTACTCAAGTTCCCGTGTGATCGTCCCGCACGCGCATTTTCGCTGCTATCTGACATGAAACGTAATCCCCACTGTGGAGTAGATGTCCGAGGGTGAGGACTGGGTGAGCGCCGTCGCTGAGGACCGTCCCCCGATTAGCCTGCTACCACGTCTTCGCCATAAGGGTCTGCTCACGATGCGGGGTTCGCAGCGCCGATACGGCCTTGCGCACGTGCCGCCAGATAGCCGATGACGGTGGGTGTGCTGGCCAGTTGCCATCGTCATCACCTTCGCTGTCGCGATATAACCACACGCGGCCTGGGTCATTGAAGCCAACACGCGGCGTCCTGGGTCATTGAAGCCAATACCAATCTGGTGCGGCTCATGAACTTATCCGCTCACCCAAGACTCGCTGACAGACAGTGTTGCGACGATTCCTTGAACCCGGGCAGTACACGTCCATCAAGCTCACCACACGCCTGGTCGAAGCCGAATCCAGGAGTCAATGGGCTCGGTGGGGCACTCGTTCGACAACGCCCTGGCGGAACACCTGTGGATACTGAGTCTTTCCCGGTAATGGATCATGACGTTGTGTGATCGTTCAGATGGTTCGGTCGTACTCGAGCTGGAGCAGGACGAGGGCCGCGGCGGCGATCTGGGTGATGCGGCTGGGATCCAGACTGACCCGTCGCAGGGCCTTGAAAGTGGTCTTGAGCAGGGAGTTGGCCCGTTCGCACACGCCGTGGACGCCTCGGATGACCTTGTTGTAGGTCTGCTGGGCCTCGGTGAGCTCGCCGCCCGCGGGCTTCTTGACCGGGTGGCGGAAGCCGTCTCCGGCGTTCTCGTACCCGAGGTCGACCAGGGTCGGCACGCCCAGCTCCGCCGCGACACGATTGAGCGCGTCGAGCAGGCCGTGCTGGCGAGCACAGGTGGTGTCGTGCTCGCGGCCCGGGCGGACCGGCGAGACCCAGATCGGCCAGCCGTCCGGGGTGGAGATGACCTGCACGTTCCCGCCGTGATGGCGGTGCTTCCCGGACCACCACAGGTCCGCGCCGTTGGGGCCGGGGGCCGCGACGCGATCGGTGCGGACCACGGTGCCGTCCAGGTTCAGATGGGTCAGCCCCGCTGCCTTCGCCCGCTCCAGCGCGGTGTGCAGATCCGGCGCCCCGGCCGCCAGGACGGCCAGTCCTTCGTGCAGGTACCGGTAGGCGGTGGAGGACGACAGGCCGTTGTCACGGGCGAGTTGCGCCAGGCGGGTGCCGTCGAGGAACCAGCGCAGGATGAGCACGGCCTGCCGGAAGCAGCCCAGCGCACGCCGTCCCCGGCGGGTGCCGATCACGGCGCGGTGGTCGCGCAGCAGCCGGGCCAGATATTCGGCAGTGGATCGGCGGACATCGAGCACGGCGGTGTATGTGACACTGGTCGACACGTGAGGCCCCTCGGTCGGATCTTTCTGTCGCAAGATCGTTCCTACCAGGGGCCTTACGGTTGCCCGGACTTGGGCACAGCAGGGGCACGCAGCACAGCCCAGCGATCACAGCGAGCGACGACCGGTTACCGGGAAAGGCTCACTGACTGGTCAAGACCGAGTGCGTCCACGGCCTCGTCTTCGCCGTCCGGGCCGAGACGAACCTCGCGCTCTTTGAATAGATCGACGGCTTCTACGATCCCCGTCGCATCCAGAAACGGATCGCTACCTCAGCCCATCGAATTCGAGGAAAAGCACTACGCCGACCAGGCAACGACCGAACCAGTGAACCTGAAACCACGTCAGCCCGCACCGACCTGCTATTCAGCACCTCCCACACAGCGGAGGGAACACACAAGCGTGCAGGTGGATGGCCTCTGACCAGCCGTATCGGCCAGAGGCCATCGTTGCGGCATCACCCGTTGATACCAATCGTTCCCTGCCATTCCCCGGTCTGGCGGGTAGCGGGACGGGCATACGGTTCAGTCGTTCGGGATGTACGCGTGCGAATGAGACCAGAAGTGAGACCGGGCATTGGCCAGCACCTCGCCCTCTGCCACGACGTCGAGCTGATGGAATGTCGCAGCCTGCCGTTGGATGCCGTACCACACGGTGTCAGGCGGTCGGTGCTGCGGAAGCCGTCCGGGTCGCAGCCACGGTCACCGATCACGCGCTGACCGGACCGACTGCGCCGCCCTGCGTCTTCGGTCCGTCATGCCATGGGCATGGCCGGGCCTGGCTCGTGCTCGCCGGGTGGAGTTCCCGGTTTGAGGATGACGGAGGTGTAGTGGTTGGCGAAGAAGTAGGAATAGGACAGGCCTTCGTCGATCCTGCCGAACTCGTTACTCATCATCGTCATGAGCGCTGTCGTGCGGGTGCCGTCGCTGGCGTAGGCGGTGAACATCTGGTTGGGTGGCAGCCCAGTGGCTCCGATGGTGACTTCGTTGATGCCTGGGAGTGCCCGGATCAGGGCCGTGCCCTCGCCGGAGCTACCGGTGACGCGCAGGGGGAGGTTCTGTGTGTGCATGCCCAGACCCTGCCGGCCCAGGTTGTTGGTGCTGGTGGCCGGAGTGTTGCGGGCGACGTACACCAGCGCCATGGGCGACTGGCCGATGGGGAGGGTCTTGATCACCGAGTTCGTGTGTGTGTCGATGACGTCGACCGCGTCGGAGTTCTGCAGGGCGACGTAGATCCTGGTGTTGTCGGGGCTCGGCCAGATGCCGTGGGGGCCGTGGCCGTTGTTGTGGATGGTCTTCACCAGCGTGGGTGGCGCCCCGGTTTTCGATCGGCGGTACACCAAGGTCTCGTCCAGTCCGCCCACGGTCATGTAGGCGTAGTCGACGCCGCCGACGGTGACGAAGTTGGGGTGGTTGGTGCGCGGTCCTGTGTTCAGCACCGCCTCCACACGGAAGGTTTGTGCATTGACCACAGCGGTGGTCCGGCCGTTGGTGGGCATGCCGAGCCAGATGTCCCGGCCGTCGGGTGAGATGGCCTCGTCGGAGGACCCACCCGCCTGTTCTGGGATCGGCAGGCGCTTGATGATCCGGCGGGAGGCGACATCGATCATGTCCAGCCTCGAGGCGCGCAGGTGGTTGACGTAGGCGAGTTTGCCGTCGGGGCTGAAGACCAGCTTCGACGGCCCGTCTTCGCTGTAGATCCGGTCGACCTCCTTGCCGGCCCGCCAGTCGAGCACCGAGATGTAGTCCTGGCCGCGCACCGCCACCCACAGCCGCGTGCCGTCCGGCGAGAAGAATCCCTCGTGCGGCGCCCGGCCGACGTATATGGTGCGCACTACTTTGTTGGTTGCGGTGTCGATGATATGGACGGCGTTGGTGGTCACGTCGATCACGTCGAGCCACTTTCCGTCCCGGGAGAAGCCCAGGCCGTGCACGTCGATCTCCCCGTCGTACATGGCCCCCAGCACGTCCGCGCTGGGCTCCAACCGCGGCTTGCCCAGAGCGATCGTGCCCAGCACCGTGTTCGTCGCCGGATTGATGACACTGACCGTGTTGGAGGATTGGTCGGCGGTGTACACCCGGTCGTTCCCCGAGATCGGCTGCGCCCCGGGCAACGCCGGAGCTTGGATCAGCGTGCCCGGCACTGAGGGGCTGGCGGTCGACCCCACTGTGGGGGCCGGCACCGGACCCAGGTGCGAGGACGCAGATTCCTGCGTCCCGGACGTCGTGCAAGCGGCGATGGACGCATACACGACCGCCGCCACGAACGCCCGGGCAAAGCTGGGTCTTATACCCATGTTCACTCCTTGTGGTCACGTCGCCGGTGGATAGCCCGCGTCGCAAGCTGCCACCGGCGCTTGACTCGTGAGGACTGTGCTGTGGGGGCTGTGCCGCGTGGCGCGAGAGGTTGCGGCAGGAACTGGTCGCTGCATTCATCAACGGCCACTGGCGAGAGCAACGCCTGTCATCGTGGCGCCGAGGTCACCTCTCCCGAACGCGACCATGCGTCCCCGAGCGCACGACCGATGACGCTTGACGCCGGTCGTCCGAATCATCGTCGAGCCATAAAGGAATCTAACGGACACTTTCGACATGCTCACCTCGGCCGGAGGTTTTCACTCGGACGGCCCGTCCGTCGGCGAACGGCAGGCAACTGCACCGCCGTTCAGACTTCGCGCGGTGTACGCCCAACGGGTTCACGATGGTTCACGACGGGCCGACCACAACTGCGATCGCAGCCACACAGGGCAGTAGCCCGCGCGGGCGACGGAGCAGTTTTGGCCGGCGTCTTGCCCGATCCCCGCCACGCAGCGTGAAGCGAACAAAAAGCCCGGTGGCGTTGAGGTCAGCGCACGTGCAAAAGATCTGATCGCGGAAGCCGCGAAGCGGGGCGAGGTGGACCTGTCCCTGGTCAGTATCGACTCCACCACCGCGCGGGCTCACCACGACGCTGCCGGGATGCACCTGGACGAGGACGTCCTCACCGCGCTGGAGAAGGGTGCCGCAGAGGAGGAGAAGGTTAGGTCAAAGGGGGCGCCCTCGAAGAATAAAGCGGTCCGGACACCTCAGGTGACCCCGAGCGGGAAGAGCGTCGACGCGCCTGGCGCCGCCGCAAGCTCCGGCTGAAGGCCGCCCTGCTTGGACGCTCCAGGGGCGGGCAGACCAGCAAGGTCCACCTCGCCGCCGACCGGAAGTGCCGCCCGCTGGTGTTCATCCTGACCGCCGGACAGGCAGCCGACAGCCCGCAGGTCAGTGGTCAACTTATCTAGGAAGACGGACAGGGCCTATAGATCGTGACTGGATACGCGCCCTAGCGGGAATGTCACAGCCCTACCACGTCGGCGAGCAGGTCCACCTGCTCCAGGCCGCCGCCGTGGGGGAAGAGAATGAGTTCGTCACAGCCTGCCTCGCCATAGGCAGCGACCTCGCGGGCGACATTTTCGGGCGTGGCCAGACCCGCTTCGATGCTTTCGCGGATGTAGGTACCCGAGGTGTAGTAACTCGCAAGACTGTTGTGCAGGCGTTTCTCTGCGCCTGGCCCCAGCGCGAAGTGCGCGGTCGCGACCAGGCGGGGCTCACCCGCCTTGCCCGCGTCCTGCCACGCCTGCCTGACCCCCGGGAGGAGGGAGCGGAAGTTCTCCACCCCCTGGGCTCCGCCGATCCAGCCGCGACCGTAGGTGACCATTCGCCGCAGGGCGGTCTTGGTGAACCCGCCGAACAGCAGTTGGGGGCCGCCAGGCGTGGCCGGGCGAGGCCCGATACCGTCGTGGCTTTGCCACTGCCGGGTGGCCGTTTCGAGCAGTGAGTCGAACAGCTTGCCGCGGCGCTGGAAATTGAGCTGGCCTGCCTTGTAGTCGTCCTCCCGGGCGCCGGGCGCGAGGCCCAGCACGAGACGGCCGCCGGACAGGCGGTCGAGCGTGGCGACGGACTTGGCGAACAGTACGTGGTTGGCGCGCAACGGGGCCAGCAGGATGCCCGTGGTCAGCCGGATGCGGGAGGCGGCTCCGGCGGCGACGGCCAGCGCGGTCAGAGGCTCGTAGTTGTCGTAGACAAGGCGGTCGGTACAGCCAAGCGTGGAGAAGCCGCGCACCTCGGCGCGTCTCGCCCAGTCCACGATCGACAGACCCGGGTCGGGACACAGTACTGGTAGTCCGATGCCGATGTCCATGGCGTCGTGCTCCTCTTGGGCCAGGGAAGGACGCCCGGGCTCCGTCGTGGTCGTGGGTGTCCGTGAACGCTTGCAGCCGGGTGACTTTGTGCACGCTCAGGTTGTCCCATATGGGCGCGATCGGCGCGCCGAGCCACGGTTACCAGGTTGCATTAATCGCTCGTGCGTTCGCATGCGGCAGGACTCAGGGCTGGGACGCCTAGGGGGCAAGTTGTGACTCTCCGCTCGTATCGTGAAAAAGAAACACGACGGCGGCAAGGCAGGAACGTCATGACGGAGCCGGAGGTCGACTACACGGCGGTGTTCCGGGCCCTCCCCGGGGCGGTGGCACTGCTGACCCCGGAGCTGGTCTACGCGGACGCCAACGCGGAGTTCTTGCGCATTCGGGGCCTCCCCCGCGAGCAAGTGATCGGTCGGTTCCTGCCGGCGGACCGCGCCGAAAACGACCCCGCCGCGCCTCTCCTGCTCAAAGTCTTGGCGTCAATACGCCGGGTGGCGGATACCGGTGAGCGCGACACCGTAGCGCTGCAGCGCTACGACATGGAGGACCCCGACCAGCCCGGGGTACGGCACGAACGGTATTTGAACCTGACCAACATTCCCGTCTTCGGCCCTGACGGGCGGCTGGCGCTGCTGCTGCACCGGGTGGAGGACGTCACCGAGCTCCTCCGAGCCCGTGAAGTCGCGCTGACCTTGCAAGAAGCCATGCTGCCCGCTCCCCGCCCGGTCGGCCGCCATCCGGCGGCCGTACGCTACCGGCCCGCCGCTGAAGCGCTGAACGTGGCCGGTGACTGGTACGACCTGGTCGACCTGCCCGGCGACCGCATCGCCGTCGCCGTCGGCGACGTTGTCGGCCACGGCCTGCCCGCGGCCGGCGTGATGGGACAACTGCGCAGCGCCCTCAGTGCCGCCTGCCTCGTCGCCGAAGGCCCCGCCCGTGCCCTGGACGTCCTCGGGCTGTACGCCCGCACCATCGACGGCGCCGAGAACACCACCGTGGCCACGACATTCATCGACTGGGACACCCGCACCATCACCTACAGCAGCGCCGGCCACCCCCCACCGGCACTCCTGCACAGGGACGGGACCGTCGAGTTCCTGGACCAGGCCACCGACCCCCCACTGGGCGCCCGCCCTGAACACGTCCCCCGGATCCAGGCCGTCGCGGCCTTCCACGAGGGCGCCGTCCTCGTGCTCTACACCGACGGCCTCATCGAACGCCGCCGCGAAGACATCGACGCCGGCCTCGCCCGGCTCGCCGACTCCCTGACCCGCCACCGGGCAGCCGACCCCGAGACCCTCGCCGACGCCGTGCTCAGCGACCTTCTTCCACCCGGTGACGCCACCGACGACACCGCCCTGGTCATCGTGCGCCTATGACCCAGCCCGCCCATTCCGCGTGCTCGGCCAGACCTCGTTGACGACAGTGAAGTCACCGCCGTTCTTCGTTCTGTGGACGAGCTGGGGACGGCTTGGGACACCCCTCACGGCATCGTGTCCATCGTGGCGGCCGCAATGATCGTGCTGGTGCGCCGTGAACGGCGCCGGACGGTTTCGAGTCCGGAAGGGCAGCGAATCGAAGCGGCGGCTACGAGAGCCTTTCGTGACGCGCGCCGGCAGGCTCATGCCTATGAGCATTTCAGCGATGCCAGTGGCAGCATCAGCGCCCTGCGGGATCGTGACTCCCGCTCGCAGGGCACTTTCAAGCTCCGAGGCGGACACATGGCCACGCGGTCGGCGGAACGACTTTGGCCGGGAGCTGCTTTGGTGCGAGTGATCATGGAACGGGCACGCAGCGGGCACAGTTGCCTGGCGCAGCCGCAGTTCGCGAAGCCAGGCATGTACCGTTGGCTGACTTCATGCGGCCCGGCGATGGCCCCTGACTGTGCGTTCTCCGCGTCGGATGACCAGTACGGCTACGTCGTCGGCATGGCCCACCGCGACCGCGGCGTCGAGGATGCGGTCGGCGGTCGCCTCGGCGTCCAGTCCGTCGTGGAGGGCCGCGCCGGCCAGTGTTCCGGCTCGCTCCAGTCCGGCGTCCAGCGTCAGGCCCGGTCCTTCGACCACGCCGTCGGTGACCATGACCAGGGCGCTGTCCTTGTCCAGGGTGAAGGTCTCCTCGGGGTAGTCGGTGTCGGGCACGACTCCCAGGACCGGTCCGCCCGGCAGCTCGCGGATGCTGTGGCTGCCGTCCTTGTGCGCGTACGGCACCGGCACGTGGCCCGCGCTGGCGCCGGTGACCCGTCCGTCGCACGGGTCGAGATGCAGCATGGTGCAGCTGGCGAAGCGTGCCGCGTCCATCGTGACGAGCAGCTCGTTGGTGCACGTCAGCACGGCTGCGGGATCCGCTTCACGAGCGGCGATTGCACGCATCGAGGCGCGCACCTGTCCCATGGCTGCGGCGGCGTCCACGTCATGTCCTTGGGCGTCGCCGATCTCCATCGCGACCGTGCCGTCGGGCATCACGAAGGCGTCGTACCAGTCTCCGCCGATATCCAGCCCGTCCTGGCTCGGTCGGTAGCGGCCGGCGACCTCGAGGCCCGGGAGATGCTCGGGCAGCGTGGGGAGCATGGCCTGCTGCACCGCCCCGGCGAGCTCGACCCGTGCCTGCTGCAACCTGATGCGCCCCAGTGCCTGACCGGCCAGGTCGGCCAGGGTACCCATGAGGGTCTCCTCGTCCAACGACGGCCGATATCCCCTGTCGTAGAACACCATCCACGCCCCAAGTGGCTGACTGCCGGTCTCGCTGAGAGGAGTGATGGAGGTGGCATAGTCGAAGCCGAGCCGGGCGCGCCCGATCCGCGGGCCAGCGTAAGGGGCCATGATCACTCGCGCCAAAGCAGCTCCCGGCCAAAGTCGCTACGCCGCCCGCGATGTCAGCGCTTACCATCACGTTGTGCCGAAAATGCCCGATATCTGCATCCAGGCAGCATCCATGCAATGAACTCATGGAATGCCGCATATATTGGCATTGGACACATATGAGAGACCCGTCACACCCTGGTTGGCGTCCTATTTCCGACACCCACGGGACTCGTCATGAACACCAAGTGGAACGCTAGGGAGGGCCGCGACGCCTCGGACAAACTCCTTCGAGGGGCTGATCCGGCGGCGCTGCTGACGCTGGACGGTGCCATCCGCAGCCTCAATGCTGCGATGGCCACCGCGCTGGGCAGGCCGGCGGAGCAGTGCCTGGGACGTGACTTCGGTGATCTGTGGCCCGCGAGCCAACGGGTGTCGGCCGAGAATCTTGTGGTCCACGTGGCCAGGTCGAAGACGGTCGCCATGCGGATAATGGAATTTCCCGGGCAAGGTGGAGCACCACCCGTTGCCTGCTTGATCGAGGCGCGGCCGGTGAAGGATTCCGCCGGTGACGAGCAGCTGGTCTGGGTGCACGCACTGGATGCGCGCAACGACCTGGCGAGCCTGTTGATCCCGTTCCGGCTGGCCGCCGAGGCCGCCGACCTCGGCCTGTGGATGTATTCAGCCCATGAGCGCCGATTGGAGTGGCTCGGTGGCGCACCCGCCCTGGCCGCGACCCTCCCGGATCCCAATACCTACCTCTCTACAGTGATCTCGGCGGTGCACCCGGAGGACCAGGCGTCCCTTGCGGGGCTTCTGCGCCCGCCCGCCGCTCAGTCCCCGTGGGTCGGGTTGCGGTACCTCACCCCGCACGACGGCTGGCACCACCTGACCGTCCAGACCCGTCGGATCCAACTGGGGTACGGCGGCCCCGAGCAGATTTTTGGGGTGGTCCGCGACGACACCAAACAGGAGAAACGCAAGAAGAAGGCGCAGGCCGCGCTGGCTGCCGAGCGACAGCGCGCAAAGGAGATCGCCGACTTCTCCTCCGCCTTGATCAGTGCAGCCACGGAGCAGGAGCTGCAGCAGGTCGTCCTGACCCGGCTCGCCGCGACCTTCGGCGCCAGCGGCGCCCTGCTCGCACTCGTCGACGAAGGCCGCCTGCACGTCTCCACCGACGCCGGGATAACCCCATGCGAGGTCGACGTCCTCCACGGCCTGCGGCTGGACCATCCGAACGCGCTGTGCGAGGCGATCCGCACCGGTAAGCCGCAGTTCGTCACCGACCGGGAGGACTGCAGGCGCCGCTGGCCGCATGGGGTCGGATTTCCGCACCTCGTCGGACTCGGCTTCGATTACACGGTCTCCATCACCCCCCTCAGCGAGGCCGGCAATCCACCCCTCGGGGGATGGCTGGTCACCTACGGCAGCGGACACCGGCCGTCCTTGGACGAGCGGACCCTCATGGGTACGCTGGCCGATTTGGCAGGCCAGGCACTGCGGCGTATCAGGTTGCAGCAGGCACGATGCGAGCTGGCCACGGCGCTGCAGCAGAGCATGCTTCCCACGCTGCCCGAGCACCTGGCGGGCCTGGAGGTCGCCGCCCGCTACCGGCCCAGCCGCGACGGGCTGGACATCGGCGGGGACTGGTACGACGCCTTCGTGCTGCCCGACGGCACCGTCGCCATGGAGATCGGCGACGCCCAAGGACACGACGTGGACGCTGCCGCAGCCATGGGACAGGTACGCGCCTCCATGCGCGCGATCGCCGCCAATGAACCGGATCCGGCAACCGTGCTGACGCGCACCAACAAGCTGCTCGTCACGATGGGCGCGGCACGCTTCGCCAGCTGCACCATGCTGCATCTCGACCCGCGCGACGGACAGGTCACCGGCGCCAGCGCGGGCCATGTGCCGTTGCTGTACGCGCACAAGGACGGCAGCCACAGCATCCACGAACTGCCGGGCGGGCCGGTCCTCGGAATCCTGCCCGACACCGACTACCGCGAGGAAACCCTCACCCTCGACGAGGGCAGTGCGCTGGTCATGGTCACCGACGGCGTGGTCGAAGGACCGGGCCTCACATTGGACGCCGGACTGGAGCGAGCCGGAACACTGGCCGCCCAGGCCATCCACGAGGGGCTGAACGCCGAGGAGACCGCCGACCGCATCCTCGAGGCCGCGGTCGCGGTGGACCACCTCGACGACGTGGCCGTACTGGTCATCCGACGTATGTGACGGCGTCAAGCCGACGGGGCGCCGTCAATCGGTCGATGACGACGCCCACGCTTGGACAGGCTTTGAGATCTAGCCTCATCCTTATCAGGTCGATCACGGACCCCCTGGAAGTCGGAGGGAGCCTAGCTCGGCGCGGGTGGGATGACCGCTGGGGGCCGCTCTCGTCCGCCCCTGTACGCCGCTGTTGGTGTCAGCAGTTGGTGTCAGCTGACTGGCTCCGTCTTGACAGATTTGCTGCCAGCCCTTCAGGAGTGATCGCCAAGCAGGCCACCGGCATCACAGTCGCCGCTTGTCTCTGAGGTAGGGGACCAGCAGAAAACGGGGCCTGTTGAAGATCCCGATCAGGATGATCAGCAGCCAGCAGAGCATCATGCCGCCGATTGCCACTGCCGAAATCCACAACCAAGGCTCGGCCGAGTTCCGTGTTGCCGTGACTGCGAGTCCCACGGCTAGCGCGATCACCATGATCGCCATGAAAACGAAGTTGGCCGCAACGACCACGACGCCACGTAAGAGGATCCATCCCGGCGCCCCTCTCACACTGAACGATCGCGCGGCATCGGGAGCGCGCTCGGGATGCCCCCAGAGCCGGACGGCCACCACGACGAACCGGACAGCCAGCGCCACTAACAGAGCCAGAGCAATAAAACCCCAAATCACTTGCAAACTCCGCTCATATGTCGCCCCCCACAGCCGGTTCAGGATAGAACCCCATCTCATCGGCGGGGACCCCATGCACACAAGTTGTGGCCTCCGGCAGTAACCACCCCCGAGCTCCCGTCCCGTACGCCGTCGACCCACACACCGTGGAGCGGGCGTGGTTCATGGCGTCCAGGTGGAGCGCGCCACTGTACGAACGACTGGACGCCATGGGCCGCGTCTGCTCCACTCTGCCTGGGCCGATGGTGTACGGGATGGGAGCACCCCGCGCGCTCCGCGCCGATGGTGGGCAGTGCGGTGAGCTCGAGCACACCGAGCGACGCCCAACCCAGGCCGGTCAGGTGCTGCCCCGTGGGCTCGGCGGCTACGAGGCCCCGCACCGATGTCGGACCGCACATCGGGTGACCCCACTGTGCTGTCGGGACGCAGAGGGCGTGGCACTCGGCGATCGGCTTGCCGAGAAGCTGCACGAGCGCCGAGTGGATGCTTGGGTTCGTTACGCCGCCTGACGTAAGCAAGAGTTTCAAGGTGCCTCCAAATTCGCGCGCGGAAGGTGGATGTACCTGAAGACCCGGGACCGTGCTGGAACTCATCGCATCCCAGTCCGTGTTCCAGGGCGGCCAGGAGTTCAGAGGCTTGCGCCTCGTCGGCTGTGTTGCTGGTCAGGAGGCGTTGGACGAGGGGTATTGCCTCGTCGCGGCTCATCCTCTGGCTGGGCTCTACGTTCATTGGGCAGCGGTAAGGCTTGCCGTCGTGGCTACGGACATACGGGCCATCACTCCAGGTGCAGACACCGCGCTACCGCGTCGGCCGCGGCCTGTCCGCCGCTGAGGCGAAAAGGCTTCTGGCCGACGTCTACGACGACCGGCTAGGCGCTGCCTACGTGCTCGCGCTGTGCCTCGGACTGCGCCGGGGGGGAACTGCTGGACAGGTCGGGTAGCCCCCGCGTGCCCCTCGCGTGCCCGATGCCGCGGGATCTGCCGAGGACTCACGGGGAACAGCGGCGTCACAGGCGCTCCCGCGAGGTCAGAGCCTTGCCAGGTAGGCCGCCATTCGCATACCCACTCTTCCAAACTTGGTCCGCCTGCCTGTCGTGTCCCTTCGGTCAGGGTGTCCGGGGTGATGGCGAAGAGGTGGACGTCGGAGGCTCTGTGGAATGCGTGAAAGTGCCAGCCGCGGGCGAAGGACGGACGGCCGTTCCTCGCCCCCGGCGCCTGACGGTGGTCAGCTCACCATCAGTAGGAGAACTGCTGGATCTCCTGGCGGTTGATGCCGATCGTGTATCCCGTGCGGGTGGCGGGGTCCAGCTGAATGGACTGTCCGTCCTGGAAGATAGGCGCGATGAGCCCCGGGAAGGCCATCAGCGGGCTGCCGTCGGAGTACGTGTAGTCGCCGTTGATCGTCTCCACACGCTCGCCGGTCGTGAGGTCCATGACGTCCATCTGCCCCATCGCGTCGTTGTTGAAGACCAGCGTCGGAAGCCCGTAGACGTGAACGCCATCGGGCCCGACGAACTTCTCGAAGGCGAGGTCGCGCCCACCGTCAAGGGTGAATTCGAGACCCGGGTCCTGGCGGACCGTGACCGGATCGGACGAGTCCGTGGGGTCGATCTTGGTGATCACGCTGGGAGCGGGCAGCTTTGTGCTCCGTGACGAGTTCGACGCGTTGTAGGCGTTGCCCGCATCATCGATCGCGACGCCCTTACTGCACCGGGAGGTGTCCCCAGCCAGAGTGGCGGTGCCGGAATCGAGGTCGACGCGAGGTGCGGACACGCTGCCCGAACAGAGCCGGTTACCCGTGGGCAGCACGACGACCGTGCCGTCCTTGGGGTCGACGGCCATCTGCGAATACTGGATGCGGGCAGCGCCCGGATCGGTGACTCCCGCGCCGGAGACCGGGACGGGAATCTCCGGGGAGGATGCGCCGGTCGTCAGACTGATCGGCAGCAGGACGTAGACATCGTCGGACGTCCGGTGGAGCAGAACGACGCCTCGGTTCCGGGCGGAATCGAGCCGGCCGTTCACGAAGGTGTAATCGGATGCGGACAGTGTCTGCTGGGTGACCATCGTCCGGCTCGCCGTGTCCCAGACCTGCAGGTCGACGTCGCCCTTCGGCTCGGCCTGGTGCGCCACGAGGGCCCGGTGGGTGGTAGCCGACGCCCCGATCACCGCGTAGGTCGCCCCGTAGGTGCGGTCCACGGTCAGGGCGGCCCCGTAGGTGCCGGTCGCCGGGTCGTACGGCTTCACCATGGCCGCACCGTCCCGGCTCGTCAGGGAGACCAGCGAGTCCTTGCCGGCGAAGGCGAAGTCGACCACCCGGGCGCCGTCCGGAACGAGCCCGTCATCGGCCTCCAACTCCGCGCTCGGAGATGCCTGCCCGACGACGTGGTGGTCGCTGTCCAGGGCGAGCACGCGCACGTTGTACAGCTCGGACAGGGGCAGCCCCAGCTTCAGGACGTCGAGACGGGCCGTGCCCGAGGTCCCGGGCAGCGTCTGGTGGAGGGTGGACGGCGTGTTGATGCCGTCATTGTCCACCTGGGACCCGTTGGGGTTGTCAAACGTGTTGTACCGGTTGCCTGATCTCGCCGGACCGGGCGCGGAGAACTCGACTTCGGCGGCGACCGCACCATGGACGGCGCTGACGTCGTACCCGAGGCCGAGGACCGGGTTGGCACGGTCGACGGTGGCGCTGTGGCCGGCTGCACCGCTCGCGTCGGTGAGCAGCGGTGCAGCCGGACGGGCGGTGGCGGTGGCGGTGCCGATGCGGATCGAAGTGAACTCCGCGTAGACGTTGTCCGCAAGGTTGACGGAGTTCTGGATGATGCCGATGCCGTAGAGTCCGGCACCGCCGTGGAAGGCGCTCGCCGGAATGGTGAGGCTGCCGGAAGTGGCCGTCACCGACTTCGTCCAGGCCGGGTAGAAGATCGGCCCGAGAGCCGGATTCCAGTGGCCAACACCGGACACGGCGATGGCGGGGTCGGACACACCGTAGACGCCCCTGAGGTCGTAGTGCACGGTGACCGGACGTCCGAGCGGGGCGACCGCGGGCGCCGTCGGCGCCTGGGCCTCTCCGTAAGTGCCGTCGCTGGCTCCGATGGCAACCGTACGGGACGCGCTCGCCACCACGTGCCCCTTGATCAGGACGTCGTAGCGGAGCTTGACGCTGCGGTCACTCGTGGACACGACCGGCAGACCGGCCGCGGCGAGCAGCTGACGCGGGGTCACGCGGATGGCCGGGGTGCTGGACCGCCACACCGTGGAGCCTTCGGTGAGCCGGTACTGGGCAGCCGCCTTGCTGGGCAAGCCCGTCACGTCGCCGGCGAAGGTGACCGGACCCACCAGGCCCTCGCCGTTGCCGCCGGAGGCGGGGTTGCCGAGGTCGATACGCTGCGGATCGGTCGTCTCCGTGAACATCCCGCCGAGGCTGCCACGGGTCACCCGGTGCGCGACCGACAGCCGCACCACGGCGGGCTTGGCCTTGAGCTTGTCACCGAGAGCTGCCTGGGTGGCTGCCGTGACGTCGATCTGCGGTCCCACATGCACAGTCCGGTCGATCTGCTGCGGGCTGGCGACCGGTCGCCCGGTGCGCTCGAGCAGGTCGCGGACATCGGCGGGCGTCAGGTGGTGTCCGGCCAGGCGGGACGCCTGCAGCACCACGGCCGCCGCTGCGGCGATCTCCGGAGCGGACGCGGACGTGCCGCCGTTGAGGACCACCTGCACGTCCGAGGGGCCACCGGCAGGAGCGAATCTCGTCTCGACGGGGTGGACGAACGAGGGGATGTTGTCGCTGGGCGCGGAGAGGTTGATGCGGCTGCCGAAGCCGGATGAGAACGTGCCGAAGCCGCTGATGCGGGTCTCCGCCACGGTGGGGCTGCCCGCCGGGCCGGCGAGCGTGTCGTCCAGGGTGGTGCCGCCGGCGGCGATGGCGCCGGTGTCCGGGTCCCGTGAAGGCACCGACGACACCTGAATGTCGTCGAGGTTCGTGGCCGCGGCGTCGTCGGCAGCCAGGTCGGTGGGTGTGCTGCCACCGTCCGGGCCCACCGCCGCCGAGGTGAACAGGCGGGTGCCGTCGTTGGAGGAGATGACCACCGTGATGCCGTCTTGCTTGACGATGTGCTCGACGACGGCGCGGATGACCGGGTCGTCCTCCAGGTAACGTCCCGCGAAGCCGAGGGTGTCAGTACCGAAACCGAGGCTGGCGGTGATCACGTTCGGGCGGGGTGACTGGTTGGCCGCCGCCATGAGGGCGGAGGCTATCTGGTCGGTCGTCGGGGTCTGCGGGACCACGAGACGGTACTTGGCCCCGGGCGCGATGCCGAGCAGATCGGTGTAGCCGCTCCCTTCTCGGCCGGGCCGCTGCAGGTCATGCGGCAGCGGGCTCATGACGCTGAAGTCCAGCAAAGCCTCGCCCAGCCCGGGGTCCTCACCCTGGACCGCGGCGGAGCCACTGAGGCCGCCCTGTCCATTGGACACATAGGTCGGGATGAGCGGCATCGACGGCAGGTCGAGGTAGCGCTGACCATCCTTGAGGATGGTGGTGGCCCCGCTGCTGACAGCTTTCGCGTTACTGCCGTCCAGCATCGACTGGTCCACCAGGTCTCCGATGGACACGTTGGTGATGACCTCGCCGACCCCCGGCTCCTGCCCGAACTTGCCCTTCAGCGTCGCGAAGGCGCCCGTCGCGTTGACCCCTCCGGCGTTGAGCAGGGCTTGAGCGGAATCGGCCAATGCGTAGTTCGTCGGAATCCCGCTGGAGTCAGAGCTGGTCCGTGTCGCATCCGACGGCCTCGCCTGAGCCTGCGCTGCCGCCGCCTTGAGCACGGACGCGGGCAGCGGCCGGCTCGGGGTGTCGAGCGTATTGACATAACGGTCCGGCTCGGCGTACGCGACACCACGCGTCGTGCGCAGTTTCTTCGCCACCGCATCGGAGTCGCGGTCCGTCGTCTGGAGCACATAGGTACGCGACAGAGCGGAGCCGGTGGCCGGTGAGGAGGCGGCATTGTTGCGGAGCGCGGTCCCGGAAGACTGGGACAGTTCCGGGACGACGGCACGCATCGTCTTGGCGCCGACCGCACGCAAGACGGAGTTCACAGTCGCGTTGTCCGTTTGCGGACTCAATGCCGACAACTGGTGCCCGGCCAGCGGCTTCCCGGTGACCGAGGTGCCCGCAGCCAGGGTCACCACGACCTGACCGGGCACCTTGCCGGTGCGCTGCTGGGGCTGCTGAGCTGAAAGGCCCTTGCCCAGCGGCGTCTTGACAGCAGGTGCGACGGAGGCCGAAGACCCGCTCGAGACCGGAGCCGGAGAAAGGGACGCAGAGTCGGAGACAGCCGCCGCAGATGTCATAGAGAGCATGGCAGCACTGGTGGCCATGACTGCGAGAAGGGCGGTGCTGAGCCGCCTCCCCGGTCTATGGACACGATTCATGGAGGAACCTCCTGCAGGTCGGGCCAACGCACCGCAGAGCAAAGCGGGGCCGCCCGAGAGACATGGATCGCAAGGTTCCGGAGATGGGATCGGGCCACAAGATCTTGGGGATAGAAGTGTTCCAAGTGACTGCAGTCATGGGTGTAGGCAGTGATCGGAAACATTGACCACTGGCGTCCTGGCTAGTAGCTGACCCTTTTTCAAACTGAGTTCGCAATGGTCGGGTTGAGGCAGTCCGGCGGAGCGTTTTCCGTCTCCCAGGGGTCGCGGCAGGGCCAGCGGACGGTGCCGTCGGCACCCTGGTGTTCCTTGTCGCCCAGGAGCGCACACCGGCTTCGGTCAGGGTGTCGAAGACGCCGTGCGTGCGCGCGGTGGCGGAACGGCCGCGGATCAGGTCGCAGGTTCGAATCCTGCCGGGGGCACGCGGATCCGCATCGCCGACGCGATAGGCGTCCGGCTGCGGGATCTCGTGGGATGAGAAAAGTACAGGGCTGCCGCGGTCTTGCTGCCGTCGCGGCCGCCCTTCCCGACGCGCCCCGCTCGTACGCGCGTTGGGGGACTTCAGTGTCCGGCGCCGGACGAGGTGGTCCGCCGCGGCGTCGCAGGCCTGCACGGCACTGGGCAGACGTACACCGTGATCCCGCCGGCCGATGCAGAGACGTGGTCCCACTTGACCGGCTTGCCCTTGATCGGCTTGTCGCAGCGTGCGCAGATCTTCATCGCCGGGCCTCCCGCATAAGGCGGCGCAGCGCCACGCCGACGTCGCAGCTGCCGGCTTCGGCGACGCACAGATCGCAGCCGGGCGCGTGGTCGTGCAGGGATCGCAGCGCGGCCTCGGCAGTGCAGGGGCCGCAGCCGCGGGGGAACACCGTGACGTGGCTGTCAAGGACCCTTATCCGCCGCTCGCCGAGGTCGACGGCCGTCTCTGCAGTGAGGGAAGTCCCGCACCATACGCACGCGGCGCCGCGCTGCTGCTGCTCGCCCAGGTCACCCACGCCGGGAAGCGGGACCGCAGCCCTCCCCCATGTGGGGGCGGTGTCGGTAGCCTCTTTCATGCTGACCTGCTCTCATCAGGTTGGCCACGCCCCCGGGCCCTGCCAGGCCGCGGGGGTCCACTGGTCCCGAACTACTCCTATGGGGTAATGCGCCTCCCCTATATAGCCAACTTCTACCGATCGCGAGCCATGGGGGCGCATGCCTACGGTGCACTCGTGATTGACGAGTGGGCAGAGGACAGGCCGAAGTGGGAGCAGATCGCCGACGTAATCCGGCAGCGGATCGCCGACGGCACCTACCCGCCCCGGTCCCGCGTGCCCTCCGTGCAGCAGCTGGTCAATGAGACCGGCGTCGCTGTCGACACCGCTCAGAAGGTCTTGGCCAACCTGCGGGAAGAGGGCGTCATCTACACCGTGCGAGGCCTCGGCTCGTTTGTTGCCGAGCGGGCGTAGCCAAGTGCCGAGGGCTGCAAGGCCCGCCGTCGACGACTGACTTCAACCCTGCAGAACCCTGGCCCGCTCGGCCCGGCCGACCCCTGCTCACCGGCAGGGGCAACGGCACAGGCGTGCCTTCGGTTCAGCCTGAACGACCAGTTCCGTTGCACGATGGTGAGGGCGAGCTTGGCGGGCGCCGGATCCGGCGATGAGCACGTGGTGGCCGGCTGCTACGGCCAAGGGACGCAACGTCAGGCCGCCCTGCCCGTGTGTCCCGACCCTGTGCTGCCGCCCTCACCCTGTTGATCGACCGGCCCGACGAGTGCGTCACTGATCTCACGCAGCTGCTCCAGCTGGGCAGGGGTGAGACGATCGAGGAAGCGAGAGCGCACACATGCGAGTTGGAGGGGAGCTGCCGCCTGCAAGGCATCTTTTCCTGCGCCGGTCAGCCTGGCGAGGACGATACGACGGTCGACAGGATCCGGTACGCGCTCCACCCAGTCGTGCTCCCGTGCACGGTCCACCAGATGGGAGAGCCTGCTTGTCGATATCCCCATTCGCCGAGCCAACTTGGTCAGGCGCAGTTGCCCCTCAGGAGCTTCCGACAGCCAAGAAAGCATTTCATAGTGGATCTGCCACATGCCGCTCTCGCGTCGAAATTCCTGCCCGACCTGCTCGGTGATCCAGCGTGCCGCACTGCTGAAGGCGCGCACAGGCTGCTGCGGGTCGAGGCCGGCCGATTCGATTCTCTCCACAGGGACTCCTTGAATTGGTCGATGCCGCACCGCTCTGCGTCACCAGCCGGCAGTGGTCACCTACTCCCGCAACAAAGCCACCCCTTTTGGCACTTCCGTTGCTAACCGGCACCCGTGCGTGCGCAGACGACG
Organism: Streptomyces sp. NPDC001156; assembly: GCF_053598275.1. Lineage (NCBI taxonomy): Bacteria > Bacillati > Actinomycetota > Actinomycetes > Kitasatosporales > Streptomycetaceae > Streptomyces > Streptomyces sp. NPDC001156. The sequence goes on from NZ_JBSFJX010000114.1 coordinate 20,950, forward strand.
CGTGCTCGGGCAGCGTGTTGTCCGCCCCGTGACAGGTGATCTGGGCCAGCCACACGGCTCCGGCCTGGGCGTCTTCCGCTGGGTCGCCGAGCGCACCATCTCCCGGCTACATGGCTTCCGCGGCCCGCGCATCTGTGGGAGCGACGCGACGACATCCACGAAGCGCTCCTCGGCCTCGCCGTCTGCCTGATCACCCACCGCCACGTCCGACGGCTTCGTCAGGACCCTTTAGCCACGAAGGCCCGGCCGTGCGAGGACGGCGCGGGTCAACAGTCCGCTGCCGACGCCCCCCAGGACGGCCGCGGCTGTCCACCAGGGGGCCCAGGGAAGCAGCCCGAGGGCCTGGTCGACCGACCAGCGGCCGGGTCCGGTGAGCGTCAGTACGGCCGGCAGGATGATCAGCACGAGCGGGTATTCGTAGCCGTCGTGCTGCACCCAGAGCCCGTTGCGCCACTTCACGGTGGTGGCGACCGTCATGACTCCCGCTGCGATGGTGGCCGCCAGGGGGGTGAGCGCTCCTGCGATGAGCAGCAGGCCCGCGGCGATCTGCCCACCTCCCGCGGCGGCCGCGGTGAGCCGGCCGCCGCGGAACCCGTCCGCTTGGAACTCTGCCGCTCCGCCCTCGATCCCGTGGCCGCCCAGGCGGTGGCTGACCTTCTGGATCCCATGCCCGGCCAGCAACAGGCCGACGGCCAGTCTCAGGATGAGCAGTCCGGTGTTCATCACACTCTCCTCAAGCGTGGGTGGGTGGTGGTGCGACAGCGCTCGGTTGCGGTGCGTTACAGCACGAAGCAGGCGTCGAAGATCTCGGGCGCGGCCTCGGGGGTGAAGCCGCGGGCGGCGCGCCACTGCCGGTGCTGTTCGGACTCGGCGACCACCTGGCCGAGCAGTTCGGCCTGGCGGGCGCCGGAGATGCTGGGCTTGGCGGTGACCTGGTAGCCGCCGTAATGGGCGATGGGGCTCCAGGCCGGGCTGATGGGCGGGAGCTGCTCGTCCAGGCCCTCGTACTCGCCGGTGGCGTAGACGATGCGGCCGCCGACGACGGTGAGCAGCGCCTCGATGTGCGGGATGTCGGGTTCGGGGACGGTGAAGTAGTCGTCGGAGAGGATGGCCAGGTCGCCGTAGTAGCCGGGGGCGAGGATGCCCTTGACGTCCTGTTCGCCGGTGAGCTGGGCGCCGGCCTGGGTGTACATCTGAAGCGCCTTCTCCCGGCTGACGCGGTTGTCCGGCGGGTAGAGGGTCAGGTCGCCGACGGTGCGGCCGGCCACCAGCCAGTGCAGGGCGACCCAGGGGTTGTAGGAGGAGACGCGGGTGGCGTCGGTGCCGGCGCCGACGGTCAGGCCGCGCTCCAGCATGGCGCGGATCGGCGGGGCCTCGGCGGCCGCGCCGGCGCCGTAGCGGCGCACGAACGCCTCGCCCTGGAAGGACATCCGGTTCTGGACGGAGAGGGCGCCGCCGAGGGCGGCGATGCGGTCCAGGCTGTCGCGGGAGACGGTCTCGGCGTGGTCGAACAGCCAGCGGTTGCCGGCGGGGAAGAGGCCCTCGGCGGCGAGTTTCTCGAAGACGGTGAGGTCGCGGCGGATGGTCTCGTCGTAGGTGGCGTGCAGGCGAAAGCCCCAGCCGTTCTCCATCAGCAGCCGCACGGCCTGCTCGAACTCGGCTTCGTAGGGGCCGAGTTCCGGGCGGGGCTGGGTGAAGTTCTCGAAGTCGGCGGCGGCCCAGGTCAGGTTCTCGCCCGCGCCGTTCAGGCGCAGCCATTCGTCGCCGTCGCCGGGGCGGACCATGCCGATCCAGCGTTTGAGGTCGGCGATCTCCTGACCTCCGGTCTGGGGGAAGAGGTGGTAGGCGATGCGCAGGGAGAGCTGTCCGGCCTTGGCCAGGTCGATGACGGTGCCGTAGTTGTCGGGGAAGTTCTGAAAGCCGCCGGCCGCGTCGATCGCGGAGGTCAGGCCGAAGCGGTTGAGTTCGCGCAGGTAGTGGCGGGTGGAGGTCTTGAGGTCCTCGCCCTGCAGGGTGGGGGCCTTGGCCAGGGTGGAGTACAGGATCAGGGCGCCGGGGGCGGCCAGCAGCATGCCGGTGGGTTCACCGCCCGGGCCGCGGACGATCTGGCCGCCGCGGGGGTCGGGGGTGTCCTTGGTGAAGCCGGCCGCCTGGACCGCGGCCCGGTTCATGATCGCCGACTGGTAGAGGTTCAGCACGAACACGGGGGTGTCAGGGGCCGCGGCGTTGAGTTCGGAGACGGTCGGCAGCCGCTTCTCGGCGAACTGGTCGGCGGAGAAGCCGCCCACGACGCGGACCCACTGGCCCTTGGGGGTGCGCCCGGCCTGTTCGCGGAGCATGGCCAGGCCCTGGCGCAGGGTGGGGACACCGTCCCAGCGCAGTTCCAGGACGTAGTTCAAGCCGCCGCGGATCACGTGCAGGTGGGAGTCGTTCAGACCGGGGATGACCCGGCGGCCCAGCGCGTCCACCACCCGAGTGTCGGTGCCGATCATGTGCAGGATGTCGGCGTCGTCGCCGACCACCAGGACCTTGCCGTCCTTGATCGCGACCGCGCTCGCCTGCGGGTGCACCGGGTCACCGGTGTAGATCTTGGCATTGCGCACCACCACGTCCGCGATGTGAGCCGCGGGATACTCGATACCAAGGTGCACATTGCGCACCATGGCCTCGGCGTTCTCGGCGTTCTCGGCGGCGACGGGGGAAAGGCCAGCCACAGGCATAGTGGCCATGGAAATCATCTCCAGTGGGGGGGTTCTCAGAAGCTGTGTATGGGGGAAGCGGCCGGCCGGGGCCGCAGCACGGTGGACGAGCGGCCGGGGTCGAGTCAGCCCGCGGATGAGCTGCGCGGCACGGCCAGGGCGGCGACGGCGGCACCGCACGTGGCGGCCAGCAGGGGCCAGCCGAGCCCCGTGTGCTGCACGAGCACGGCTCCCCCCAGTGCGCCTGTCAGCATCGCCAGCACCGAGGCCAGCCGGCGGCCGGCACGCGGATTGGTACCGCCTGCCAGGCTCGAGTCCGAGGCCAGGCCGGTCAGGGTGAGGGTGAGCACCGTCGTGGTCACATCCGGCACGGCGAGTTTGCGCACCGTGGCGTTGCGCAGGCCCATGGCCAATGCGATCAGGGCGATCAGCGCATAGACCGCATGGCCTGCGACGAAGGCGACGGCCGTCGCCGTGGCCAGCAGCACCGTTTCGAGCACCAGGATCCGGCGCAGCCAATGCGCCGCACTGCCACGGCGCATCACGGTCTTAAGACGGCCGGCGAGTACCGCACCGGCCAGGAAGGCGGCCAGCGACACCAGCGAGCCGAGCACCGAGAAGCCGGGTACACCGGCGGCGGCGAAACCGATGATGACCACATTGCCGGTCATGTTCGCGGTGAAGACATGCCCCAGGCCCAGGTAGCTGACCGCGTCGATGAGGCCGCTCACCGCCGTCGCGGTCATCAGGGCCGGCAGCAGCGGCTCACGGACACCCGCCGCGCCGGGCGCTGAGGAATGGTTGAGGTTCACTGTCGTTTCCATGGGTCACGGCCCATATTCGGTTCGGGTTGCTCTTGGTCCATGACCGCCGACCGGCGATCGGCGACACGACTGCCATGCTCGGTCCTGCACGGGACGACACGTCCCGGGGCCGTTCAACGGACCGTCGCACGCGCGCAGTTCGGCTCTGCCTGCGGTGGGTGGCGTTTCCCCTGCGGTGCGCGAGGACCTCCGCGCAGCTGGCCCCCTGAATTGGGTGGGCAGCGGGGTCGTGGGCAGCGGGCCCCGTTCGGCACCCCGTCGACGTACTTCGCGATGGGATCGTCAAGACCCACCCTGCCCCGGTCGGCCAACTGGAGTAACGCCGTCACGGTGAAC
>NZ_JBSFJX010000115.1:0-24794 GCF_053598275.1 Streptomyces sp. NPDC001156
TGCGGTTGCCCCCCCGCCCCCCGGGGGCGCGTCCCGCGCCGCCCGGGCCGGGGGGCCCCCGCCGGGTGTACTACTCGCTGTCCCTTTCGGGCGGGGCCGACGGCCGGGGCTCACCCCCGGCCTCGTGTTCTTGTTCGGGTTCGGGTCGCGGCTTCGTGCTGCGTGCGGCTTCGGCACGGAGCAGGCCGTGCAGGACCGCGTACGGGTCGATGAGCATGACTGTGTCCTTCGCGAGTGCCGGCAGATCTGACGTTTCGGGGGAGCCGGATCTGTCAGCAGCGCAGGACCACGGTGCGCAGGGCGCCGAGGGCGGGGGAGTGGTCCTGGAGCGTGGGGGCGGGAGGGAAGCCGCCGGCGCTGCGCGGCCTGGGGCGCGGACCCGGTCGCGGTGACGCGACGGTGCGCTGTCCCTGAGAACGCACGCCTGCGAGAGTCGAGGCGGGTACGTCGTATTTCCCGTCGCACGCCTGACCGACGGAGGCAGTGACGGAGGGGGCCGCCACCACCCCGGTGCGCGCGCCCGCCGCGAGCAGCGCGACGAGCACCACCATCACCCGTTCCCAGGCGTACCGTCGGGCGGTGTGCGGGGCATGCGGGGTGAGGCTCACGGGAGGTCATGTGCCCTCTGGGCGAGCACCCTTCATCGTGTCGGTCGCTAAACCGCTCGCTCGGCGTACCTGTCGGACGTGGACATTGACCTAGTCCGACAGTCAGACAGTACGAGGGATCTGCTTCGCTCGGCCGTGGATCCGGATCGCCGTGATGATCTCGACGATGCCGACGACGACCAGCCACCAGCCGGCGACCAGGGTGAGCACGGCGATCGACTTGAACGGCGACGTGATCAGCACGATCCCGGCGATGAAGGTGACGAGGCCGAGGAAGACCTGCCAGCCGCGCGCGGGCACCGAAGGGTCGTGGGCCGCGGCCATGGTCTGGGTGATCCCGCGGATCAGCCAGCCGATACCGATCCACAGGGCCAGCAGCAGGATCGACTCGAGGGGGCCGCGGAGGCAGAACAGGCCCAGCAGGATCGACAGGGCGCCGCTGATGAAGGCCAGGACACGCAGCGAGGTGGCCGCGTGGGTGCCGAAGGCGGACGCCAGCTGGAGCACACCGCTGATGATGAGGTAGAGGCCGAAGAGGACCCCGGCGGCGAGCAGGGACGGTCCCGGCCAGACGAGGATCAGGACTCCCAGGATCAGGGAGGCGACGCCGGTGGCCAGGACGACCTGCCAGGCGGTACGCGACAGGACGTGCAGGAACCCCTCGACGGGCTCGACGTCCTCCGCCGAACGCCTGGGCGCCCCCGCGTCACGCATGGCGTGCACACGGCGGTCGTCGAACTCGGGCCCCTGGGCGGAGCCGGTCGGTGCGTCGGGCATGGTCCATGCTTGGACCGGGCTGGGCCACCCCGCCACCCCGGACGGTCCAACCGACTGACGCCAACCGGCCCCGGTTCCACCGGTTCCCGCTCCGGTTTCGGTCCCCCGCATTGCCGACCCGGCCTGACAGCTCCGGGTCCTGCCGGCCCGGCCCGGCGGCTCCGGTTCCTACAGGCCCCCGGCCTGGGGCCCGCCCTGGCGGCCCTGTCCGCCCCGCCCCTACCGGCCCCCCGCCTTGGCGGCCTTCGCCGCTGCCTTCAGTTCCTGTTTGTGGGCGCGGACCTTCGCCAGGGACTCCGGTCCGGTGATGTCGGCGACCGAGCGGTACGACTTCGCCTCGCCGTACGCGCCTGCGGCCTCGCGCCACCCCGTGGGGTGCACGTCCAGTTGCTTGCCGAGCACGGCGAGGAAGATCTGCGCCTTCTGCTTGCCGAACCCGGGCAGATCCTCGAGCCGCTTCAGCAGTTCCCGTCCGTCGGAAACGTCCTTCCAGATGGCCTCCGCGTCCCCGTCGTAGTGCTCGACGAGGTACTGGCTCAACTGCTGGATGCGCTTGGCCATGGAGCCCGGGTAGCGGTGCACCGCGGGCTTCTCGGACAGCAGTCCGGCGAAGGCCTCCGGGTCGTGCGCCGCGATCTCGTGTGCGTCGAGGTCGTCCGCGCCGAGCCGCTGCGCGATGGTCCACGGCCCCTTGAAGGCCCACTCCATCGGAATCTGCTGGTCCAGCAGCATCCCGATCAGCGCGGCGAGCGGACTGCGCCCGAGGAGCGCGTCGGCCTCGGGGTCCTGGGCGAGGTGAAGGGAGACGTCCATGCCCCGATGATCCCGCGTGCGGGATCAGGTTGCGCGCCAGTACCCCAGAGCGTTCAGCCGCCGCCCCGGGACGCCCAGCTCCTTACGCACGTACGCGCTCAGCGTCCGGGTCGTCGCGGTGTCGCACGCGATCCACACGTACGGGTCCGGCGTCGCCGTCAGCAGCGCGGGCAGCGCCGACCTCACCTCGGCGGCCAGATGGGCGCCCGCATCCTGGCGCGGGACGGTACGCAGGTCGTGCCGGGCCGGGTCGGTGTGCACGGGCAGGCCGTTGGGATCGCCCTCGAACCAGATGGTCGCGGGGGTGTCTGCCAGCGCGTCGAGAAGGGAGTTGAGCGCGGGAAGTGAGGCCGGGTCGGCGATCGCGAAGACATGGGAGGGCGCCGGGTCGGGCCGCTGGAAGGCGGAGCCCTGGACCGTCGCCTCAATGGTGTCGCCGGGCTTCGCCGCCCGCGCCCAGTCGGCGGCACGCCCGTCATGGAGGGCGAACTCCAGGCCGAACGTGCCGGCCACGGGATCCGGGTCGATCAGGGTGTACGCCCGCTGGTGCGGCCGGCCCGCGCCCGGGAACCACAGCCGTATCCACATCGTGGGGTGAACTCCGGTCGCCGCGAGCATGCCGCCGTCGGTGAGGCGCAGGCGCCGGTAGAGCGGCGTGACGTCCTCCGTGTCCGTCACGGTGCACACGAAGTCCTTCGCGCGCAGCAGCCTGAGGACGGTGCCCTCCCAGCCGCGCCCCAGCCCCTGCCCCATCGGGTCCTCCCCTTGGCGTACGATCTCCGCGAATAAGTTAGGCAAGGCTAACCTAAAGAGAAGGTCACTGGGGTGACAACCGAGACCTACCGCGATGCCTGGGGCATCCCGCACCTGCGAGCCGGTGACGCGCTCACCCTGGCCCGCGCCCAGGGCCGGGTCACCGCTTCGGACCGGGCGTGGCAGTTGGAGGTGGAGCGGCATCGCGTGCAGGGCACCTCGGCGTCCTTCCTCGGTGCAACCGGCCTGGCCTGGGACCTTTTCGCGCGCCGCGCCCGGCTCGACGACACGGCCAGACGTTGTTTCGCGGCCCTTGAGAGACGGGACCCCGAGACCGCCGCCTGGGTGCGCGCGTACGCCGACGGGGTCAACGACGGGCTGGACGAGGGCGCCCGGCGTACCCCCGAGTTCGCCGGGACCGGTCTCGTCCCCGGCCGCTGGGAGCCCTGGCACCCCCTCGGCATCTGGCTCTCCACCCACATCCTGTTCGCCGGTTTCCCGGCCAAGCTCTGGCGCGAGGAGGCCGTAAGGCATCTCGGCGAGGACGCCATGGGCCTCTTCGCCGCCGACGGCCCCGGCACCTCGGGCAGCAACGGCTGGCTGGTGAGCGGTGAGCGCACGGTCACCGGGCAGGCCGTCATCGCAGGCGACCCCCACCGCCTCATCGAGGACCCCGGCGTCTACCAGCAGATCCGCCTCGCCTGCCCCGAGTTCGACGTCGTCGGGCTCGCCGTCCCGGGCGTGCCCGGCATCGCCCACTTCGGTCACGCGGGCCCGGTCGCCTGGGCGATCACCAACGCGATGGCCGACTACCAGGACCTGTACCGCGAGCGCCTGCGGCGGACGGCGGACGGTGGTGTCGAGGCCCTGGACCCGGACGGGCGATGGCGGGCAGTGACCCGGCTGGTGGAGACCGTCGAGGTCGCCTGGGGCGATCCCGTCGAAGTGGAGGTGATCGAGACGGAGCGCGGCCCGGTCGTCATCGGCGGCCCCGAGGCAACCGGTTCGGGGGAAACCGTTCCGGAGGAAACCGGCCCGGAGGAATCCGGATCCGAGCGAACCGGCCCCGACACGGACCTCCCCCTGGCCGTCTCCCTGCGCCATCCGCCCCGTGTCACCGAGGACCTCGGTTTCAGCGCGCTGCTCCCCCTCCTCCGCGCTCGGCGCGTCGCCGATCTGGACCGGGCGCTCGACCGGTGGGCCGAGCCCGTGAACGTGGTGCTGGCGGCTGACGTCCACGGCGGAGTGCTGCACCGTGTCGCAGGCACGGTGCCCCGGCGCGCCGCCGCCCACCGGACGCGGCTCGTTCCCGCCTGGGAGCCGGGCCACGAGTGGCGGGGACGGCACGACACCCCTTACGGAACGGTGGAGAGCGGCATCGCCGTCATGGCCAACCAGCGCGGACCGGCCGCCCCGCTCGGGGTCGAGTTCGCTCCCGGGCACCGGGCCGCCCGCATCCGCCACCTGCTGGAGCAGCGGTCCGCCTGGTCCGCCCAGGAGATGCAGGCCCTCCACATGGACACCCACCTCGGCTCCGCAGGCCCCCTGCGGGCGCGCCTCGGGGACCTCGACGGCCTCACCCCCGCGGCGGCCACTCTGCGCGACCGCCTGCTGCGCTGGGACCGGCACATGGACGCGGACAGCGAAGAGGCGGCGATGTACGCGGCGGTGCGCGGCGCGGTCGTACGGCGGCTCGCGGCGCACCCCGCCTTCGCCGGGCTCACCGCCCCACCCGCCTACCCGGAGGTCTTCCAGCCCTGGCTCGCCCTCCTCCCCCGGATCGGACTCGCCCTCGAACACCTCTTGGCCGCGGACGAGTTGTATGGCATCGACCGTGCCACGATCGTGCGGGAGGCCGCCGAGGAGGTCGCCGGGAACCCGCCGCAGGGCACCTGGGGCGACACGCACCGGCTCGCTCCCTGGCGGGCGCTCACGGGGACGCCGTACGACGAACCGGGTCTGTCCGGCGACCACGACTGCATTCTGTGCACCTCGTCGGTCCCCGGGCTGACCGATCTGAGCGCACGCGGCCCGGCGGCCCGCTACGTCTGGGACCTCGCCCGACGTGACGACAGCCTCTGGGTGGTCCCCTTCGGCGCCGATGGCGTCCCGGGCTCGCCCCATCACCGCGACCAACTCCCCTTGTGGCTGAGGGGGGATCTCGTCCCGGTCGTCACCGACTGGAACCGTCTGACCAAGGAGACACCGATGACCGCCGCGCCGAACGCCGCCGCTCGCGAAGCCGTCCACGAGCAGGTCCTCGACGACTTCGGCACCGTCCGGATCCTGCCCCTGGACCCCGAGGCCGACCTGGACGTCGTCCACGCCTGGGTGAGCGAGGAACGCGCCTCCTTCTGGGGCATGAACGGAATGACCAGGCAGCAAGTGGCCGAGATCTACGCCCATATGGCCACCCTCGACACCCACCACGCCTTCCTCGCCGTCAAGGACGGCGAACCGGCGGCACTTCTGCAGACCTACGAACCGGAGGCCGACCGGGTCGGCGAGTGCTACGCGGTCGAACCCGGAGACGTGGGAGTCCATGTCCTCCTCGCTCCGCCCGGCTCCGCGGGCCCGCGTGCCGGCTGGACGTCGGCCCTGCTGACCGTCTTCGCGTCCTACGTGCTGACCGGACTCCACCGGCAGCGGATCGTCGTCGACCCCGACGAGCGCAACGAGAAGGCGATCGCTCGCTTCCTGCGCCAGGGCTTCGAGGCCGGGCCGGTCGTCGTGCTGCCCGAGGTCGACCTGCCGGACGTGTACCTGCCCGAGAAGCGCGCCCAGCTTGCGTTCCTCACCCTGCGGGGCGCCTCCGGCAACTAGCCTGCGTGCCGTGACCCCTGACGACCTCATCGCGCACTACGGCCTGGAACCGATCCCGCGTGAGGGCGGCCGGTTCCGGCGGACCTGGGCCGGGTCGCGGCTGCCCGACGGGCGTCCGGCGGGCACCGCGATCGTCGCCCTGCTGACCGCGGAACCGGACGACTACTCGGCGCTGCACCGCCTCCCGGCGGACGAGGTCTGGCACTTCTACCTCGGCGATCCGCTGGAGCTGCTGCTCCTCGCCGAGGACGGCAGCGCCCGCACCGCCGTCCTCGGCCCCGAGGTCCTGCGCGGCCAGCACGTCCAGTTCACCGTGCCGGCCGGCACCTGGATGGGCGGACGGGTCGCCGAGGGCGGGGCGTGGACGCTGTTCGGCTGCACCATGGCACCGGGCTTCACGTACGACGGCTACGAGCACGGCGAGGCGGCCGAGTTGACCGCCCGTTATCCGGCCGAGGCGGCCCGGATCGCCGGGCTGTGCCGGTCGTGAGCGGGCTGCTGGCGGGACAGGTGGCCCTGGTAACCGGGGCGGGCGGGGGCATCGGGCGGGGGATCGCGCTGCGGTTCGCCGAGGAGGGGGCCGCGGTCGCGGTGCACTGCCGCACCTCGGTCGGGGCGGCCCACGACGTGGCGGCGCGCATCCGTGACACGGGCGGTCGTGCCGTGGTCCTGCAGGCCGATCTCACCGTCGAGGACGCATGCCGGCGACTGGTCCGCGACACGGCCGAGTGGGGCGGCGGCCGGCTGACGGCGCTGGTCAACAACGCGGGGGTGCAGCCGGTCCAGGAGCTGGCCGGGATGACGGCCGCCGACTGGCGGGCCGTGGTCGACACCAATCTGTCCGGCGTGTTCGCCTGCACCCAGGCGGCGGCAGAGGTCATGCGAACGGCGGGCGGCGGCACCGTCACCCACATCGCCTCCATCGAGGCCAGGAACCCGGCACCGCTGCACGCCCACTACTGCGCGTCCAAGGCGGCCGTCGTCATGCACGCGCGGTCGGCGGCCCTCGAGTACGGGCCGTACGGCGTCCGGGTCAACACCGTCTCGCCCGGTCTGATCGACCGCGAGGGCCTGGCGGAGGAGTGGCCGCAGGGGGTGGGCCGGTGGCAGGAGGCGGTGCCCACCGGCCGGTTGGGGCGCCCCGAGGACATCGGCGACGCCTGTGTGTTCCTGGCCTCGCCGCTCGCGTCCTGGATCACCGGCCACGATCTGGTGGTGGACGGCGGGGTGTCGGCCCGGCCGACGTGGTGACACGGCTCCCCGGCATGATGGCGTGACGCACGTACGGGCGCGCCTCGTCGCCGCCGCGCTGAGCGCACGGCGGGCCCCGTCCGTACCTAACCAGGACCCGGGACCGGCCGACACGGGAGACATGACGTGGGCGCAGAACGCGTGGGCGCAGGGCGTGCGGGAGCGGTCGCGCACGGAGGGCGGCTGCGGCACCTCGCGTTCGTGCTGCTCGTGGTGCCCCTGATGCTCCTGGCGGGCGCGGGCTCCGCCTCCGCGCACGCGGCCCTGAAGGGCACCGACCCGGCGGACGGCAGCGTGCTGAAGACGTCGCCCAGGGCCGTCACGCTCACCTTCTCCGAGTCGGTCGGCCTGCTGGACGACTCCATCCGTGTGTTCGACCCGGGAAACCGGAGGGTCCACACGGGCAAGCAGGAGCACGCCGACGGCCGGTCGGACACCGCCCGCGTCACCCTTCCCGGCCTTGCGCAGGGCACGTACATCGTGGCGTGGCGCGTGGTGTCCGCCGACAGCCACCCGGTGTCCGGCGCCCTCACCTTCTCCGTCGGCAAGCCCTCCGCGACGACCGCGGCGCTGCCGTACGACGAGGTCCAGGACACGGCCTCCGTGCGGCTCTACGACATCGCCCGCTACATCGCCTACGGCGGTCTGGCCCTGCTGCTCGGCGTGACCGTGTTCGCGATGGCGACCGGTGTGGAGCCGGCACGAGGTCTGCTCGTGGGCGGCTGGTGGACGCTGCTGGCGTCCACGCTCGCGTTGCTGGTGCTGCGGGGGCCGTACGAGCGCGGCAGCGGCCCGGCCACGGCCTTCGAACTGCCGGTCCTGCGGGAGACGTTGACGAGCCGTCCGGGTCTGGCCCTGCTCGCTCGGCTGGCGTTGCTGGGCGCGGCGGCGGTGGTCGCCGCGCGGCGGGGGCCGGCGCCCTCACGGGGCGGGAAGCGGACGGCCGACGGTCCCGGGACGGTGGGTGCCGCGGTGCTCGGCGGCCGGCTGCGGTTTGCGGTCGTGAGCCTGATGGCGCTCGCCCTCGCGCTCACCTGGGCGGTGGCCGAGCACGCCGCGGCGGGCATCCAGGTGCCGCTCGCGATGACCTCGGCCGTGCTGCACCTGCTGGCGATGGCTGTGTGGCTGGGCGGTCTGGCGGCCCTCTTCACGGCGCTGTACCGGGCCCCCGACGAACTCCCGGCCGCCGCCGTGACCCGCTTCTCACGGCTGGCCCTCGCCGCGGTCGCCGTCCTGGTCGTCACCGGTGCCTATCAGTCCTGGCGCGGCCTCGGCTCCCTCGGCGCGCTCACCTCCACGCCCTACGGCAGATTGCTGACCGTGAAGCTGGTCGCGGTCGTGCTGCTGCTCACCGCGGCGGCGTTCTCGCGCCGCTGGACGGCGCGGCTCGCGGTGCCGGCGGAGGTGACGGCGCCGGACGTGACCGTGCCGGAACGGGTGCGGGAACCGGTGGGAGCGGCGAGGGCACAGGCGGAGGCGGCCCTTGGAGACGGCGCCCCGCGGCAGCCGCGCACCGAGCCGGATGCCGCACCCGAGGACGGTGAAGAGGAGAGCGGCCGCGCGGATTCCGGGCCGGGCAGGGCGGCCGGGGGCGACCCGGCGCCGTATCGGAGAGCCCTGCGCCGCTCGGTGCTGGCGGAGATCACGATCGGGATCGTGGTGCTGGTGATCACGACCCTGCTGACGGGTACGCAGCCGGGCCGTGCGGCCGCCGAGGCGCAGGCGGCGCAGACCGCGGCCGAACAGCCCCTCGGCGCCACCACGGTGGTGCCGTTCGACGTGGGCACGCCCGGTGGGCATGGCAAGGTGCAGATCGAACTGACGCCGGGACGGGTGGGCGAGAACCAGGTCCAGGCGGTGGTCTACGGTCCCGACGGCGGTATCGCGACCGTCCCCGAACTGCGGCTGGCCTTCAAGCTGGGGGACATCGGTCCACTGGACGCCAAGGTGAGGGACCGGGGCGGCTATTGGACCGCGGACGCGCTGAACCTTCCGCTGCCGGGCACCTGGACGATGAAGGTGACGGTCCGCACGTCGGACATCGAGCAGGTCACGGTGTCGAGGACGGTACGGATCGGCTAGCCGCAGCGGGATCTGGCGAAACGTCACCCGTGACGGGTCAGCCGCGGCCGGTGCGGGAAACTGTTTGGTTCACCTGCCTCCCGGCCGGTCGCGGCTCGCGGCCCCGCCCCGGTCCGGCACCCTTCGGCGACCGCAGGGCCGCCGCTGACCTGCGGAAAAGCCATTCGAAATGCCGGGCGGACGCTGGCGTCGCATGCGCTGTGGGGGGTCCGCTCGTTAGCAGAGGCAATCGATGCGGTGTCGATTACGTTTCCAAAACGGTCGTTGTACCTCTTGACGTACACCGGACATGCGAGTGGGATGACGGCCACAATGTTCGGTCAAGTTGGTTTCTGATTGATTCTGACCCGGTCCCCAGTGCCAGTCATCGCCGACCCTGCCCTCCAGGAGCCGTCATGCACCAGACATCCTCCGGTCTCTCCCTCCCCAGCCCGAGCCGCCGTTCCCTGCTGCGCGGAGTCGGTGGAGCAGCCCTCCTCGCCGGTGCCGGCATACCCCTGCTGAGCGCCTGCGGCGGCAGCGGCGCGGCCGCCGACTCGAAGACCGTCACCGTGGGCTCCAATGCCTCGGACGCGGTGCCGAAGAAGGCCTTCGAACAGGTCTACGCGGCCTTCAAGAAGCAGTCCGGCATCACGGTCGACGTGAACACCAAGGACCACAACACCTTCCAGGAGCAGATCAACTCCTACCTGCAGGGCACGCCGGACGACGTGTTCAACTGGTTCGCCGGCTTCCGCATGCAGTTCTTCGCCGCGAAGAAGCTCGCCACCCCGATCGACGACGTGTGGCAGAAGATCGGGGACAACTTCCCCGACGCGATGAAGAAGCTGAGCAAGGGCGAGGACGGCAAGTACTACTTCGTGCCGCTGACGACGTACCCGTGGGCGGTCTTCTACCGCAAGAGCGTCTTCCAGCAGCACGGCTACCAGGTCCCCACCACCTGGGACGCGTTCGTGGCCCTGTGCAAGCAGATGAAGAAGGACGGACTGGTCCCGATCGCCTTCGGCGACAAGGACCAGTGGCCGGCGATGGGCACGTTCGACCAGATCAACTTCCGCCTCAACGGCTACGACTTCCACGTCCAGCTGATGGCGGGCAAGGCGTCCTGGACCGACGCCAAGGTGAAGGCCGTCTTCGACCATTGGACCGAGATCCTGCCCTACCACCAGGACGGCGCCCTCGGCCGCACCTGGCAGGACGCCGCGCAGACGCTGGTCGCGAAGAAGGCCGGCATGTACCTCCTGGGCAGCTTCGTGGCGCAGCAGTTCACCAACCAGGCCGACCTGGACGACCTCGACTTCTTCGCCTTCCCGGAGATCGACTCCGCGTACGGTCAGGACACCGTCGAGGCGCCGACCGACGGCTTCATGGTCAGCAAGGCCCCGAAGAACCACGACGGGGTCGTGAAGCTGATGGAGTACCTGGGCTCCCCGGAGGCCGAGCAGACCTACCTCAAGACCGACCCGAGCGTGGTGGCCGCCTCCTCCAAGGCCGACACCTCCTCGTACAGCGCGCTGCAGAAGAAGGCGTTCGACATGATCAGCGGCGCCAAGTCCCTCACCCAGTTCATGGACCGCGACAGCCGGCCGGACTTCACCTCCACGGTGATGCAGCCCGCGCTGCAGAAGTTCGTCCAGAACCCCAAGGGCGTCGACAGCCTGCTGTCCTCGATCGAGCGCCAGAAGAAGACGATCTTCGCGTCCTCGTGACCAGCGCCATGACGACCGACACGACGACGAAGAACCCGGAGGCGGCCGCCGTGCCGCCTCCGGGCGCTGCTTCCCGAACCAAGCGGGCCACCCAGAGCCACCGGCGTCTGCTGACCCGCCGTGACCGATTCACGCTTGCCTTGATGGCGGGCGTGCCCACGGTCCTGCACGTGGCCCTGGTCTGGGTCACCGCCCTCGCCTCCATCGCGCTGGCCTTCACCACCTGGGACGGCATCGGGTTCGACTCGATCAAGTGGGTGGGCCTGGAGAACTTCAAGCAACTGTTCTCCGACAACCCGCAGTTCTGGCCCGCCGTCGAGCACAACGTCATCTGGTTCGTGGTGCTCATCCTGATCCCGACCCCGCTCGGCCTGTTCCTGGCCGTGCAGTTGGACAAGAAGATCCGGTTCAGCCGTGTCTACCAGACCGCGTTCTTCCTGCCGGTCGTCATCTCGATGGCCTGCATCGGGTTCGTCTGGCAGCTCGTGTACAACCCCGACACGGGTCTGATCAACAGCATCATCGGGGCCAACAAGCCCGGCCACTACATCGACTGGATCGGCGACCCCAAGCTCAACCTGTGGGCCGTGCTCATCGCCGCGTCCTGGCGGCACACCGGCTACATGATGATCCTGTACCTGGCCGGCCTGAAGAGCGTCGACCCGTCGCTGCGGGAGGCCTCCGCGCTGGACGGCGCGAACGAGTGGCAGACGTTCAAGAACGTCATCTTCCCCACCCTGAGGCCGACCAACACGGTCGTCCTCGTCGTCACCATCATCGAGGCGCTGCGCGCCTTCGACCTCGTCTTCGTCTTCAACAAGGGCGCCCAGGGCACGGAGTTGCTGTCCATCCTGGTGACGAACAACATCATCGGGGAGTCCAGCCGCATCGGTTACGGCTCGGCGATCGCCGTGGTCCTGCTGGTGATCTCCCTCGCGGTCATCATCCCCTACCTGGTGGCCACCTTCCGGAAGGAGCGGCGATCGTGAGCGCCTCCACCGCCGCACTCAAGCGGCGCGCCCCGGTGCGGCCGGCCCGGATCCTGCTGCACGTCTTCCTCGCCGGCGCCGCCCTGGCCTGGCTGGCGCCCCTGCTGTGGGCGATCTTCTCGGCCCTGCGCCCGTACAGCGAGACCAGCAACAAGGGTTATGTGTCCTGGCCGGACAAGCTGAGTCTGGAAAACTTCACCAACGCGTTCACGCAGTCGGACATGCTGCACTACTTCGGCAACACGCTGATCATCGCCGTCCCGGCCGTGCTGCTGACGCTGTTCCTGTCCTCCTGCGTCGCCTTCTACGTCGCGCGCTTCGACTTCCGCCTCAACCTCGCGCTGCTGCTGGTCTTCACGGCGGGCAACCTCCTCCCGCAGCAGGTCATCATCACCCCGCTGTACCGGCTGTACCTGCTCACCGACCTCCCGGGCATCACCCCGAGCGGCAAGCTGTACGACTCCGCGCTCGGCCTGGTCCTCATCCATGTGGCGTTCCAGTCCGGTTTCTGCGCGTTCGTGCTGAGCAACTACATGCGCTCCCTGCCGCACGAACTGACGGAGGCGGCGCTGGTGGACGGTGCCTCGGTGTGGCGGCTGTACTGGCAGATCACTCTGCCGCTGTGCAAGCCGGCGATGGCGGCGTTGGCGACCCTGCTGTCGATCTGGATCTACAACGACTTCTTCTGGGCCCTCGTGCTGATCTCCACCGGTGAGAACATGCCGATCACGTCGGCGCTGAACAACCTCTCCGGCCAGTACTTCACGGACCCCAACCTGGTCGCCGCCGGGGCTCTGCTCACCGCGATCCCCACGCTGGTCGTGTACTTCGTGCTCCAGCGCCAGTTCGTCAGCGGGCTGACCCTGGGCTCCAACAAGGGCTGACCGGCAGGACGGTTCGCGACCGCGCCCGCCCGGCCATGGACAGTGGCGGGCGCGGGACGGCATGTGCCGAGGCCGCCGGCGGCCGGATGGTCTCCGGCGGCCGGCACGCTCAGAGGGTGGCCTCACCGAACTGCTCCAGGAGAACGTCGACCGGTGTGAGGGTCGGGACGGCGAACGGGCCTTCGGCCAGGGTCTGTTCCGCCCAGATGACCTTTCCGTCGGGTGTGTACCGCTTTCCCCACCGCTGTGCGAACTGCGACACGAGGAACAGCCCACGCCCGCCCTCGTCCGTGGCCGCCGCCCGGCGCAGGCGCGGCGAGGTGCTGCTGCCGTCCGACACCTCGCAGATCAGACAGTGCCCCTTCAGCAGCCGTACCCCGACCGGCGGAGATCCGTACCGGATCGCGTTCGTCACCAGTTCGCTCAGGATGAGTTCCGTGGTGAACGCCATCTCCTCCAGCTCCCCGGGGGCGGCCGTGCTCGCCGTGGCGGGGGCGCTGCGGGGCGGCGCGGGAGCCGTGCGGTATGTGGGGCCCGTCGGGGACGCGGTGATCTCCCGTTTCCCGGAGACCCTGGTCCAACGTGGGCCGCTTGTTCACCGCCACCAAGCGGTCCCCGGCCAGATGCACCTCGTCGGTCGCCGTTCCCGGCGACGCGAGCATGCGCGTGATCTCCTTCGGAAGTCCCAGCTCGTGCACCGGACGCCCCAGCTCGCCCTGGGGCAGAGCCAGCAGTCGCTTCGCCTCTTCTCCGACTCGACTGTGCGGTGCGCCCGTACCCCGAGGGCACCACACGTCCCGACCGGCCCGCGGGCCTGGCCGCACGGCAGGATGGCGACCACGCGGTGCTGTCCTGGCAGCCCGTCCCCGGCGCCACCGGGTACCGCGTCTACCGGAACTGGGTGGACGCCGCCCACCCCGGCACCCCGGTCCAGGACCAGCCCGTGACGGGCACCACGGTGACCGACGCCAGCGCGCCCGGCCCCGGCTTCGGCACCTACTACGCGGTGGTGGCCGTGGACGCCGCCGGGGTGCGCTCCGAGGCGGCGGTGCTGCCGTGGACGGGCGACGGCTACGGCACCTCCATGACCCTGGCCGCGAGCAGCTCCACGGACGGCGTGCTGCTCACCTGGTCCTGGTCCTGCCGGTTCGACTCGTGCCCGGCCCCGTCCTCGGTCACGGTCGAGCGCTGGAACCCCGCCACCCAGGTGTGGGACGAGCTGACGTCGACCCTGCCCGGCACCGAGGTGTCCTACCTGGACACCGCCGCACCGGCCGGGGCGACCTCGTACTACCGGGTGGAGGTGTACGGCGAGGAGAACGGCGCGACATCCCGGATCGGCGACGCGGCGGTTCCCGCCACCCGCCCCGCGGCGCCCACCTCGGGCTGACGTCCTCACCACGCATCAGCCCCCCCGCCCCGTGGCACAGGTGGGCGGCGGGGCACAAGGCACGACACGACGAGGGCCCCGGCCCATCATCGGCCGGGGCCCTCGTTTGCCCTGCTGGGCGGCGCGGAGGAGGTCAGAGCACGGAGTAGCCGCCGTCGACGGCTAGGAGCGTGTCTCAGTAACCGGTAGCCCGCTTGCAGTTCGTGATCATTCATGCGGGATGATCAGGGTATGCGTGGTGGGGATGGGTTGTTCGAGGTCGAGCCGGGTGAGAAGAAGCAGCCGCAGGGTCGTCCGGCGGCGGTGGACAAGACATTCCGGGCGTTCGACCCGCACCAGGTCTTGCTGCTGCCGCCGTCGCTGGACGATTGGCTGCCCGAGGACCATCTGGCCCGGTTCGTCGCGGACCTGGTCGATGAGGTACTCGACCTGTCGCCAATCCTGGCCGACTACACCGAAAAGCGCGGCTACCCGCCCTACGACCCGCGGCTGATGGTGCGGCTGCTGATCTACGGGTACACCACCGGGGTGCGCTCCTCGCGGGCGATTACGCGTAAGTGTGTCGATGACGTCGCGTTCCGGTTCCTGGCCGCCGACCAGGCCCCCGACTTCCGCTCGATCGCCCGGTTCCGCCGCCGCCACCTTCACGCGCTCGCCGGCCTCTTCCTGCAGTCGCTGCACCTGGCGCAGAAACTAGGCATGGTCAAGATGGGCCGCGTCGCGCTGGACGGCACCAAGCTGGAGGCCAGCGCCTCCAAGCACAAGGCGATGAGCTACAGCCGCCTGATCGGCAAGGAAGAGCAGATCGAAGCCGAGATCGCCGCCCTGGAGGCCACGGCCCGGTCCCTGCTGGACGACGCCGAAGCAGTCGATACCGCCGAAGATGCCCGGTTCGGCGTGGACGGCAAGGAGGCCGACCTGCCCGCCGAACTGGACCGCCGCGAAAAGCGCCTGGCCAGGCTGCAGGCCGCCCGCGCACAGATCGAGGCCGAGGCCGCCGAGAAGGCGCGCAAGCAAGCGGAGGACAAAGAACGACGCCGCCAGGACCGCGCCGGTGCCAGCGACGAGCAGGCCGTCACCGACGCGGGCGAGCAGGCCGCCGCGAAGGCCCGGCCCAAGCCGAAGGCACAAGCCAACTTCACCGACCCCGACTCGCGGATCATGAAGAACAGCGACGGCGCCTACATCCAGGCCTACAACGCCCAGGCCGTCGTCGACGAAAAGCACCAGGTCATCACGGCCGCCGACATCACCACCAACGCCTCGGACGCGCTGAACTACACCCCGATGCTCGACCAGTCGGCGACCAACACCGGCGCTCACCCCAAGCAGGCCCTCGTCGACGCCGGCTACTGCTCCGAGACCAACCTCGAAGCCGCACGGGACCGCCAACTGTCCTGCGGAACCGACACGTTCATGGCCACCGGGCGCCTGGCCCACGACGAGCAGGTCCCACCCGCACCCCGCGGACGCATCCCCAAGAACGCGACGCTCAAGGAGCGCATGGCTCGCAAACTGCGGACCAACCCCGGCAAGGCCGCCTACAGCCGCCGCAAGGCCATCGTCGAGCCCGTCTTCGGACAGATCATGACCTGCCAGAACGGCCGCCAACTCCTCCTCCGGGGCGAAGACGGCGCCCGCGCGGAGTGGCGCCTGCTCGCCAGCTGTCACAACCTCCGCAAGATCTTCCGACACATCGGAACCGCCGGGCTCGCCGCCCTGGCCAGCTGACCGGCCGGGCCTTCCCGGCCACGTCACAGGCCCACCCGCCGGACACCTGACGGACAGGACACCCGCCAAAGCCTCACAGATGCCGACGGCCGACGGCCGCGATCGACTTACCGATCACGGCCGGCAGGCCCGCTTGCTCGTTACCGAGACACGCTCCTAGGGCGATGCCCGTGACAAAGCCCGTCTCCGGGTCAGTAGCGAGTGGGACTGGCCTGCAGCAGCGGGGAGACGATCGACGGGGTGCCGTCGACGGTGGCGCCGGCGAATTGGAGCATCCGCGCCAGGGTCCGGTTGTTCTCCGCGGGGAAGTCGAGGGTGGGCGCGGACACCGCGTCGAGCGCGGTGCGCTGGGCATCGGTGAAGGTGACGTCGAGCGCGGCGAGGTTCGCCTCGAACTGGTCGAGACGGCGGGCACCGAGGAGCGTGGACGTGATCGGGGTGCGGCTCTGCACCCAGGCCAGCGCCGTCGCGGCGGAGGTGGCTCCGATCTCGCGGGCGACATCGTTGAGCGCATCGATGACGACGTAGTCGCTCTGGCTGGGCTCACCGACCAGATGCGCGCGGAGGGTGTCCACGCGGCCGGTCGTGGCACTGGAGTACTTGCCGGACAGGAATCCGCCCTTCAGCGGGCTCCAGGCCAGCACTCCCATGCCCATCGCCTCGGCCATGGGCAGCAGTTCGCCCTCGGCGGTCCGCTCGAGCAGGGAGTGCTCCAGTTGCAGCGCGGTGATCGGGGCCCAGCCGCGGAACCGGGCGATGGTGGCCGCTTCGGCGGTCGCCCAGGCCGGCACATCGGAGAAGCCGACGTAGCGGATCTTGCCGTCGCGGACCAGGTCGTCCAGGGTGCGCAGGGTCTCCTCGACGGGGGTGGCCGGGTCGAAGTTGTGCAGCCAGTACAGGTCGACGTAGTCGGTCTGCAGACGGCGCAGCGAGTTCTCCAGCTGCTGCACGATCGCCTTGCGGCCGGGTCCGCCGCCGTTCGGGTCGTTCTCGTAGAGGTTGGCGAAGAACTTGGTGCCGATCACCACGCGGTCGCGCAGCTGGGGACGGCGCGCGAAATAGTCTCCGATGATCTTCTCGGAGTGTCCGTTGGTGTAGATGTTGGCGGTGTCGATCGAGTTGCCGCCGCGCTCGAGGTAGGCCGTCAGGATGGCGTTCGATTCCTCCGGACCGGCGCCCCAGCCGTGGTCCTCCCCGAACGTCATCGTGCCGAGGGTGAACGGGCTGACCCGCAGCCCGGAGCGGCCGAGACTGACGTAGGAACTCAAAGACGTGCTCATGCGGTGCTTCCTCTGGATGTGTTGCCACTTGTGATGGGTCCGGTCCGGTCAGCTGCCGTGCCAATTTCCCAAACCAAACGGTTCGGTTTGGAACGTACTCCGGGTCGGATCCGAGGTCAAACCGAACAGTTTGGTTTGATACTCTGGGATCATGACCGCTCCCAGCCCCGCAGACTCCACGCGCGCACGCATCGCCGCCGCGGCGAAGACCGAGTTCTCCCGGTACGGGATCGCCGGGGCACGCGTGGACCGGATCGCCAAGGAAGCCAGGACCAGCAAGGAACGCGTCTACGCGTACTTCCGCAGCAAAGAGGCGCTCTACACCTTCATCGCAGGCCGGGAACTACTGGCGGTGATCGAGGCGACGCCCATGGACCCCACCGACCTGCCCGAGTACGCCGGCCGGCTCTTCGACTACTTCAACACCAACCCCGAGCACTTTCGGCTGCTCAGCTGGGGCCGCTTGGAACGCGCAACCTTCCTCGCCGAACTGGAGGACGCCTATCAGGCGGCGATCCTTCACAAGGTCGAGCAGATCCGCGCAGGGCAGCAGGACGGGTATCTGGACCCGACGTGGGATCCGATCGACGTCCTCGCCCTCGTCAACCAGATCGCCAGCTCTTGGGTCGCTCAGGAAGAGCTGGCCCGGCTGGCCGCCGAGCAGGCCCTCGACCCCGACACGGCGGCCCGTAGGGCGGTCGTCGTCAACGCGGTCCAACGCCTTTTCCCCGCCGCCGCGGACGCGAGGGACGCCACCGCCTGACGTTCGCGTAGCTGTGGACGATCCGGGCTGGGGCGCCCGTGTCATCGACCGACGTACCCAGGGCCTGTTGCGAAAGTGGACCTCGGTCGGACTCACCAGTCGCGAGTGGCGATCAGTTCTTCGACGTCCGCGTCCGGGAATCCGTAAGCCGAGGCCTGCCGTCCGCACGGACGCCCGGCGTAAAGCCCTGGTCGTCGGACCGTAAAGATCGGTACAACCTCTTCCCGGCCTCGCGTGTCGTGATCACGAACGCTCTTCTCCGCGTCCTGATCCGATCAGAGGACCGAATGAACTCAGCCAGACGACGCACGACCTCCGCGGCCGCCGGCGCCGTCGTGCTCGCCACCGCGGGCGGTCTGCTCACCGCGCTCGCCACGCCCGCCTCAGCAGCCGTCAGCTGCACTTCCCCTGTCTACAAGCGGCAGTTCTTCGCGAACACCACGTTCTCGGGCACACCGAAGAAGACCGACTGCGACTCCACGATCAGCGAGAACTGGCGAACGGGCGCACCTGCTTCGGGCCTGCCGTCCAACAACTTCTCCGTCCGCTGGACACTGACGCGCGACTTCGGCTCCGGCGGTCCCTTCGCCCTCACCGCGTCGGCCCAGGACGGCATCCGCGTCTACCTCGACAGCACCCGCAAGATCGACCTGTGGAAGAACGTCTCGTCGACGGTCTCCAAGACCGTCAACCTGACCATCCCCTCCGGCAAGCACACCCTCCGCGTCGACTACGTCAACTGGACCGGGGCGGCGAACGTCAAGTTCGCCTACTCGCCCCGCACTTCCGCGACCGTCGACAAGGTCAGGCCGCTCACCCCGACCGGGACCTCCGTGTCGTACGACAAAGCGACGGCGAAGGCCAAGCTCGCCTGGTCCAAGAACAAGGAGATGGACCTGGCGGGTTACCGGGTCTACCGGCGCCCGAAGGGCAGCGCCGACTGGACGAGGCTGGCGACCACCACCACCACGTCGTACACGGACGCGACCCTGCCGGTGACCGGCGCGGCGTACTACTACGAGATTCGCGCCTACGACAAGGCGGGCAACGAGTCGACGGGCACCGCCGATCAGGCGGTCACGACCGTCGACCGCACCGCGCCGCCCGCGCCGACCGGACTGAGCATCGCCCGGGAACCGGAAGATCTGCGGGTCCGGTGGAGCGCGGTCGAAGGAGCGGCGTCGTACCGGGTGTACCGGGCGACCAGCGCGGACGGGACCTACACCGGCATCGGCGCTACCGCCCAGGTCTCGTACGTGGACGCCTCGGCCGCCGAGGGCACCACCTACTACTACCGGGTGACGGCTCTCGATGCCGCGGGCAACGAGTCGGCGCGGTCTGTCGCCGCCAGCGGCACGCTCTGGGACCTCACCCCGCCCTCCGCCGTCACCGGGGTGACCGTCACTCCGACTGAGTACGGCTTCGAGGTGCACTGGGACGCCAACCCGACCGCCGACCTGGCGAGGTACGTGGTCCGACGGGGCGAGCTGTGGGGGGACGAGGAGGAGCAGGTGTGCTCCCTCTACCCCGGCTATTACGTGTCGGCCGACACCACCTCGTACGCGTACACCACCCTCCCGGACGGCGAGGAATCCTGCTTCATCGTCGACGCCGTCGACGACGCGTGGAACTCTTCCTTCGACTCGACCGGCGAGGCGCAGGTCGTGACCGCGACCGAGCTCGACATGACGCCGAGCGTGGCGACGCCGGAGGGCTCGCCGATAGAGCTGACGGCCACCTCGGAAGAGGCGGGCGTCGAGCTGTCCTGGTCTCCGGTGACCGATGCCACCGGCTACCAGGTCTACCGCTGGAACCCGGACGCCAAGGCGTACGAGGAGCTGGCGGCCCCGACGGGGACCTCCTACGAGGACACCGGCGCCGCCAAGGGCACCACTCACTTCTACTGGGTGACCGCCCAGTACACGGACGGCACCGAGTCCGCGCCCGGCGCCGACGGGGTGGCCCTGGCGCCCTGAGCACAAGGAAGGGGCCCGGACGAGTCTCCGGGCCCCTTCCACGACGGGGTCCCGCTGCCCGAGCGGAGCCGAGCGCTCGGACGTTGCGGGCTCAGGACACCGAGGGCGTGATCGGGAAGAGACGGCCCGACCGGTGGCCCGCGCGGCCGACCGGGTGCGAGCCTCCGGGCGAGGCGCCGGGCCCGTACGGCATGGTGATCAGAGCCGTGGCGGCCCGCGGCGGAAGCTGATGCCTCTCCCTGCAGGAGAGCCCGTGAGTGATCCCAGCCCCCGAGTGACCCCGAGGCCGGTATCCGTCACAGCAGACGATGACGTTCCCGGCCCCGGGGTCATCGGCATCGGACTCGCCGCGGTGCTGACCTTCGCCCTCGCCCAGGGCTCGTGGCAGTGGTTCGCCACGTTCATCGGGGTGACGCTCCTCGCGGTGATGCTCGCCTTCCAGCGACGGGCGGCGTGGACGCCGGACATTCGCTCGGCGTACATGCGCGGCCTGGTCGCGTATGCGCTGGTCGTCGGCCTGTGTGTCGCGATTGCACTCGCTCCCTTGCTGCAACGGCGGGCCTGGCTGTTCCCGATGCCGGGCACGCGCAGCGAGTGCGACCTGATGGGCAGGTACGAGGCCCTGCAGGTGAAGGCCGCGCTGGGGAACCTGGCCGGCAGTGACGGCGCCGCCCTGGCGTTCGTGCAGGGGACCCAGGCCCGCAAGGCAGTCGCCGAGTGCCTTGCGGCCACGACGACTCTGTGGCTGCCCTTGTACGGGGTCGGGTCCGGCGGGGCCGGTGCGTGGTCGCGCCGGAACGCGGCCGCGGTGTGAGGGTTGAGGACGCCCCTCTGTCGCGTTCGTTCAAGACTCGTCATCGTCGTCCTGCCCACTGTGTTCCGACGCGAGGCGGGAAAGAGACGAGAAGGGATGGCATGGAGCTGAGATCTGTGATGACCCGGGCCTCGGAGGCGGCCGTGGACATCGTGTGCGGAATCGGACCGGACCAGCGCGATGGGCGGACACCGTGCCCGGAGCTGAAGGTCGGGGCGCTGGTGAATCACCTGATCTTCCTGACGGGTGTGCGGGGGTACGCCGCGGGACTCAAGCAGCCGCCGCAGGACCGGCCGGGTCAGGTGGCGGAAGGCCATGACTTCACCGCGGAGGCGGGGTGGGCCGAGGCGTATGCCGCCCGGTCGGCGGCGACGGCCGCCGTGTGGAGCGATCCCCAGGCATGGGACGGCGAGACGGCGATGACAGGGAGCAGCCGGATGCCGGCCCGCTTCATCGGCGGGATCGTGCTGGGGGAATGGCTGCTGCACGGCTGGGACCTGGCGGTGGCCACCGGGCAGAAGCTGAACGTGGACGACGAACTCGCGGCCGCGCTGTACGAGGACATCACCGAAAAGGCCGATATGGCCAGGCAGTACGGGGTGTACGGCCCCGAGGTCACCGTGTCGCCGACCGTGCCGCTGTTTGATCGCGCTCTGGGCCTGGCGGGCCGCGACCCGTCGTGGAAGCGCCAAGCCTGACCTCAGGGATCGGGAGCCCGGGGAGTCGCGCGGATGGGAGGCCCCGTACATGCGTGTGACGGGGACCATGTTCCAAAAGGCCGCCCAACAAGTCGGAGATGCCCTCGGGGAACCACCCGGAGAGAGCCGAAAAGCCGACTGAGACGGAAACTGAGAGGGATGAACGCCAAAGGGCCGGACCACTTTCGTGGTCCGGCCCTCTGAACTGTGAGACCGGAAGTGAGACCACGACCGGTGCCGCCGCGAGGGCGCACTCTGGCATGTCGAGCAGCACTTGGCGGAACTCGGCCTCGGCCCCCGCCCGGCACAGCATGTGTCCGGGGAGGGGCCGAAGCCGAGCGGAGCGTCAGCTGGTGAAGATGAAGTACTTCCAGCCGCCGTACGTCGTCGTGTTCACGTTGTCGCCCGACGACGTGTCGATGTAGGACGACCGGATCCGGAACCGCACGCCCTTCGGCGGGGTGCCCGTGAGGACCACCGCGTCGTTGCCGTGGGTGGAGAGCGCGAAGTACTCCGTGTCCGTGGTCCTCCAGGCGCCGTTCACGTACGCCTGGACCTGCAGCTGGTACTTGCGGTGCGGGTACGCCGTCATCGTCGTGTTGAAGACGGGGTCCTTGGACTGGTGGAAGTAGCGGTACGTCTGGCTCCAGGCGTACTTGCTCGTGTAGTAGCCGCTGAGCGACGTCGAAACCTGGACCTTGGTGCCCACCGTGCTGGTCGTCGTTTTCGGCGCGTACCGGGTGTCGCCCGTGGACTTCGCCGTGACCTTGGTGTCGCGGGTCAGGCGGAGGGTGACGGACAGGTTTCCGTGGGAGTCGACCGTGCCGGTCTTGACCCGGGTGTTCGGCTTGTCCGAGCCGTACGGATCGGCCCAGATCTCGACCGTGCGGTTCTTGTAGGTCGTACCGAGGTGCGCCGTGAACGTCACGTTGCTGCCGTACGCGTACACCTTGCCGTTGTTGGTGAGCGTCAGCGTGGTCGCGGTGCGGGCGACGTTCACCAGGGCCGTGGCCGTGGAGCCCGCGTGGTCGGCGTCGCCCGCGTACGAGACGCCGTAGGTCACCTTGCCGCCCGCCGGCGGGGTGTCGGTGAAGGAGTACGAACCGTCGGACCCGACCGTCGCCGTGCCGACCGCCTTGCCGTTCGGCGACTCGTCGTCGGTGCGGATGACGGACACCGTCGTTCCGGCCGGGAACGGCGCGGAGGACGTCAGCTTGCCCGTCAGGGTGAGGGCCGTGCCGCGGGTGCCCGTGACCGGGGCGCTCGCCGTCAGCGTGGTGGCCGTCTTGGTCGGGTCGTCGAAGACGCGCAGCGAGTAGACGTTCGCGTCGTTGTACGACACCGCGAACAGCTTGCCGGCGTCCGGTGCCCAGGCGAGGCCGCGCGCGGCCAGGGTGTCGGAGCCGCTGCTGGTACCGGTGTTGGGGAAGTCGTACTGCCGCACGGGCGTTGCGACGCCCGGCTTGAAGACGTGGACGTCCGGGTCGTACCAGGAGAAGGTGCCCGCGGCGACCGTGCCGTCCGGGGCGATGTCCACCGCGTTCGGGTAGGAGTTGGTCTGGTACTCGCCGTCGGCCGACAGGTCCGAGAGCTTGTACACCGCCTGGTAGTACGGGGAGCCGCTGGCCGTGACGACGTCCTTGCCGTCGGGGGTGACCGCGAGGTCCGCCAGGTTGCCTCCGCCGGTGTTGCCCGGGTTGAAGGCGTACGCGGTGCGACTCGCCGTTCCCGACGAGACGTCGTACACCGCGAGTTCGACCGGACTCTGGCCGGGCGCGCCCGCGACAAGCGTGCCGGGGGCGCCGGCGGAGGCATCCAGGATCGGGGCGTCGTACCAGGTGCGGCTGGTGTCCTGGCCGACGGCCACGACGGGGTCGGTGCCGCTCAGGTCGAGCGAGCCGATGTTGCCGTTGCCGGACGCGCCGTACGAGAACCAGAGCTTGCCGCCCGCGAGGGCCACGGACTCCGGGTCGATGCCGGCGCCGGTCGCATAACGCTTGGCCTCGGTGACGGTGGCCGTGTCGATGGCGACGACCGCGTCGGCGCCCGGCACGGCCGCGTAGAGGGTGCTGGAGTCGGCGGACAGTTCGAGGCCGTTGGCGCCGGGCAGCGAGTCGACGGTGCCGACGACCGTACCCGCGTAGTTCGTGGCAACGACCTTGCCGCTGGTCGGGTCGCTGATGAAGACCCGCTGGTGGACGCCGTCCACCACCATGTCGTCGGCCGACTTGACCGGCAGGAGCGTGCTGCTGTCGGCCAGCGCGGGCGCGGCCGATCCGACCGCGAGGGCGGCCGAGGAGAAGAGGACCGCGAGCGCCGTCGCGGCAGGGAGAGTGCGTATACGCACGGTGGTTTCGAACCCCCTGGAACGAAAAGAAAGGGAGCGGCGTCTGCGCCGTGAAAGCGTGTGAGGGGCGGCCGCAGCCTATGTGATACATGTGATAGGCGGGGTAAAGAATTCGTGTACATGACCTGGTGAGGACCGTTCGAGGGGCGGTCCGGGCCCTGCCGGGCGGCCGGCCTCGTCGCCATGGCGGGGGGTACCGCTCAGCGCACGATGCCCCCAGGCGTACCTCCCCTGGAGGGCAGGCGGCCCGACCCACGTCCGGGCGTGGCTTTCTCTGGCGCCGTGCGGGTTTCAAGCGTCACGGGTGACCATCCGTAGCCATGGGGTCGACACATCTGTGCGGTGGTGACCTCGCGAGCGTTACAGATGGTCCGCGAAGCCCCCCGCACACCTGGGCGTGAAGGGCCCGGCTACGGGCAGGTGAGGAACGTGTCATGTGAGGTGGATGAGCTTGTCGCGCAGGTCCGACATGCTCTGAACCAGGCGGGATTTGAGGCAGTTGGCGGAGTACATCGTCGGATGCCCGGTCTCCAGGTCAGTGGGACCCCTGCCGGCGTGCTGGTCGCCTGGGCGACGTCCGACGGATTCGCTGCGCTGGCTGCCGGCCAGCCTGGCGGTGATTGCAGGGACGGCATGCGGGCTGCGGTGCAGGCTGCCCTCTCGGGTTTGATGACCGCCCTGGGATACACGGTCATGGGGAGACCCAACGGCGACATCATCGTCCTGGTGAAAGACGGCGATGCCGGCTAGACGGGCATAGCAGCCGACATACCCAGTTGAGCGAAAGGCGCTGATACGGCGCCTCCACACCCGGCCGCACGCCCGCGGGGTCCCGGGGATGGCTCCCGCATCGGTGAGA
This sequence comes from Streptomyces sp. NPDC001156, assembly GCF_053598275.1. Lineage (NCBI taxonomy): Bacteria > Bacillati > Actinomycetota > Actinomycetes > Kitasatosporales > Streptomycetaceae > Streptomyces > Streptomyces sp. NPDC001156. Next base: position 24,548 of record NZ_JBSFJX010000115.1, read on the forward strand.
GGTCATTTCGTTGTCTGTTCGTGCTTGATCCGCCGTCAGGCGGGACTGGATGCTGGGCTGCCCCCTCCACATCTTCCCATTCGTATCTCGAAGATGGGCCTGCCCCATGCGTACCCTCATCCGCGCCGGCGCGCTGACCGCCGGCGTTTCGACCGTGCTGCTCCTTGCGCCGGCCGCGCACGCCACCGCTCCCGGTGACAACGGCACCGTGAAGATCCACGACGCCAAGACCGGCGAGGAGTTGCGC